>QBYK01000016.1 GCA_003282865.1 SAR116 cluster bacterium AG-325-I21
CAATCGCGAGAGCCATCGGTGATCACAACAGTGTTGAAGTTGTGGCCCTATATTTGGCCGCGCGATCACCCACGGCTCAAACGCCGAGTCTTTGTGGCCCTACTTTTTTTGGTGGCCGCCAAGGTGGCAACGGCAATGGTTCCGTTCTTTTTTAAATTTGTTACCGATGTACTGACTGGCAATGATCTGGACTTGCCAACGGTGCCTCTTTTTTTGCTGACGCCATTAATGCTTGTCATTGGCTTTATTTCCATGCGGGTCATGACTATTGGATTTAACCAGCTTAGGGATGCTTTATTTGCCCGTGTCGGCCAGCATGCAGTCCGCCAGCTTGCTTTTCGGACATTTACGCACATTCACAAATTGTCATTGAGGTTCCATCTTGAGCGGCGAACGGGTGGTTTGTCTCGTGTAATTGAGCGCGGTACTAAAGGTATTGAGAGCATCGTTCGTTATACTATTTTGAACAGCCTTCCGGTGGTGCTCGAATTTGCACTTTATGCGGGAATATTTTTTTATTATTTTGGATTTCTCTATGTGATTGTGATTGCGGTTACAGTGATCATCTACAGTGGCTATACAATCAAAACTAGCGATTGGCGAACGCGTATACGGCGCGCAATGAATGAAGCCGATACGGCCGCCCATGCCAAGGCGGTAGACTCTTTGCTGAATTTTGAAACAGTAAAATATTTTGGCAATGAAACGGCTGAAGCGCAACGGTTTGATCGATCCATGCAGCAATATGAAGCGTCGGCAACTCGGTCATCTACATCTCTTGGCTGGCTGAATTTTGGGCAGTCGACAATTTTTGCTATTGGTATGCTGATAATAATGCTGCTTTCAGCTCGTGCGGTGCAAAATGGAACACAAACAGTTGGTGATTTTGTTTTGATCCACTTGTTCTTGCTTCAGCTTTCCCAGCCGCTGAATTTCATCGGCGGGGTGTATCGCGAAATTCGGCAATCTCTAACCGATCTAGAGGTGATGTTCTCCCTGATGGAAGCGCCAATCGATATTGCGGATGTGCCTAATGCCCGGCCATTAAGACTTAATTCTGGTCATGTCCAGTTCAATAAGGTGCACTTCCACTATGGTTCGGGCCGACCTATTTTAAAAGATATTTCCTTTGAGATTCCGGCAGGCAAAACCGTTGCAATTGTAGGCCCATCTGGAGCAGGTAAGTCGACGATTTCGCGCCTTTTGTACCGATTTTACGATCTGGAGAAAGGCACCATCACCATTGATGGACAAGACATAAGTATGGTTCAGCAGGATAGTTTGCGTGCTACTATTGGGATGGTGCCACAGGATACGGTGCTGTTTAATGATACGATTGAGTATAATATCCGATATGGAGCGTTAGATGCTAGTGAGGCGGAAATTGCCGAAGCGGCTGCATACGCCAAGATTGATAAGTTTATTGCTAGCTTGCCAAAGGGCTTCGATACCGAGGTTGGTGAACGTGGGCTTAAGCTATCTGGTGGAGAAAAACAGCGGGTGGCAATTGCCCGCACGATTTTGAAATCACCCCCGATTTTGATCCTTGATGAAGCGACATCTGCTCTTGATACGCGCACCGAACAGGAAATCAAATCAGCTCTCGACATGGTGTCTAAAAATCGCACAACACTGGTAATTGCACACCGTCTTTCTACTGTAACTGACGCTGATGAAATTATTGTTCTTGATGCTGGATTGATTGCCGAGCGTGGCACACACCATGAATTGTTGGCCCAAAAAGGACTATACATGACCATGTGGAATCGTCAGCAGGCCGTATCTGATGCTCAACAAAGATTGCGTGACCTTAGTCAGGTATGAAGATGAATTTTTTGAAGATGATTTAATTTGTTTTGTTGACGCGTGTGATTAGATTATCATCTATTCCCGGACGCACAGTTTAGCTGTTAGACTATTGGGGGAAAGTTGCAGATTTGCAGGTTAAAAACTATCTATACTTCTATCACATTAAAAGCACTGTTGTGAATTAGTGGGTGATCGATTACCCTTTGAGGAATTTTGCTATATCCAGTTGTCTTACCGTTTGATTTTTTTTATTCTTGTCAGCAACAAGCAATTGTTGAATGGGTGATATCCGCTGATTTTCACTTACCAATTGTCGGTCTCATGGAATAGGAAATTGTGATGTCTGCATTTGATGAATTAATGGAGCTTCGTCCTTTATCCCCTCCCGATAATGATGAGCTGGAAATCACTGGTTCAGATCCGGTTCTTGAGACCAAATTTCGTCTTGCTGAAACCGCGTCGGCGACGCTTGCGAGTGTTGGTGTTGCAGTCAACGACTTGTGGGAATTAAAAACAGGTCAACGCCAGTCTATCGCAATTAATTCAAGAGCGGCAACCGCGGCGTTATGTAGCAATAAATATCTGCAACTACAAAATGAGAACGGTGGATTTGATGATTTCATTGATTCAAACCATGAGGCAAATCGTGCTTTAACGGATATGTACCTGACGAAGGATGGACGCTGGGTGCTTCCACATTTTGGTCTCAACAATCTACGTGAGCGCATGTTAAGCCTTTTGAAGGCAGATGCTGATAAGCAATCCATCGCCAAAGCTGTGGCAAAATGGGATGCGCTTGAACTCGAAGTCGCGATGGATGAGGCGCGAGTTTGTGGTGGCATGATCCGTACTAATAAAGAGTGGATGGCAGAAAAACATGGCCAAGTATTAGGTGCGAAGCCGGTAGTTGAAATTATCAAGATAGGAGACAGCGCACCTGAAGCTATGCCAGAGGGGCCACGTCCTTTATCAGGAATAAGGGCGCTAGATCTAACCCGCATTCTGGCCGGCCCAATAACTGGTCGTACCCTTGCTGAACACGGCGCAGATGTTCTAATGGTTACGGCCCCGCATTTGCCGCAAGTTCCACCTTACGTTGGAGATACAAGCCACGGTAAGCGCAGCTGCTTTCTAGATTTGCGCAAAGAAAATGAGAGACAAGCCCTGCTGAGTCTAGTCAAAAGAAGTGATGTTTTCTCGCAAGGATACCGGCCAGATAAACTTCGCCGATTGGGGTTTGGGCCAGATACCTTGGCCGCACTTCGGCCGGGATTAATCTATGTATCAATCAGTTGTTTTGGCGAGAGTGGTCCATTCAGTCACCGCGGCGGTTGGGAACAGATTGCACAAATCATGACAGGCATAGCCGCTGAGGGTATTCAAACTACACCAGAGTATAAGCCTAGAACGCTGCCAGTGGCAGCGAATGATTATATTACTGGCTATCTTGGTGCTTATGGGGTGCTCTTAGCCCTTGCGCGGCGTGCAAATGAGGGCGGCAGTTATCATGTGCGAGTATCTTTGTGCCAAACAGCCATGATGATATATCGGCAGGGAAAAATTACCAGCTTACCTTGTAATTTATCGCTTTCGGCGGCTGAAATTGCCACGCTTTCTCAACAATCTAACTGCCATCTTGGTCACATACGTCATTTGGCTCCTCTTTTACAATTATCAGAAACGGCCCCACATTGGACTTTACCAACGCCAAAATTGGGGTCAGACGCGCCCGCTTGGCTATAAAAAATTTGGCGCAGAGATAAAAACCAATGTCACGGTATCATCGTGGTCGTTTGCTGTTATCAGTTTCAATTTGGTAATCATCATGCGATCGCATAAATCATATCGTCGCTTAAGTCTTCCCTTGTTTAACTTCTTCAAACATGAATCGATTATAATTCTCGCAGTGCATTGAACTGATCTATATAGCCGGTGGCGTCAATTTTTACACCAATGACTGTAGTTTCTTTACTTTTAAGAGCGTATCCAAGCGCGGTAAAAAGCGCAGCTTCATTATCTACTGAAGTGCCATTGGCACCAAAGCCTCGAGCTAAATGCTCCCAATCGATACCACCTAGATGTATTCCATAGGGATTGATACCTTTGATACTTTGTTTGGTTCGTATTAGACCAATCTCACCATCATCAAAGACTAAAATTATAATGGGTAGTTTTTCGCGCACCGATGTTTGGATTTCAGCAACCGCCATTAGTAAGCCGCCATCCCCAGTAAAAGCGATGATTGGTTTGTCCGGGTGAGCTAAGCGTGCTGCTAGAGCTCCTGGAATAGCAAACCCCATCGAACCAAGACCGTTTGACGTCAAGAAATTTCGAGGGGCGAAGCATTGCCACTTTTGAACGACTAGCAGTCGGCTTGCGCCAGCATCACATGTGGCAATCGTATCACGCGGTAAAATTGTGCGGGCTATTTCTACAGCATGCTGGGGGGAGAGGCCATTCGATGGTGTATCTAAAGCTCTATGCACGCGGGTTCGGAAATTTCTAGCAGCATCTAGTCCCCAGTCGTTACCTTGTGGGATGATTGTTCGCAATATTTTCAATATAGAATCTAAATTGCCAATAACCTCTTCATTGCAAGCAACCAATCCGTCAAGAGATGGATGGCTAGCAAGTGACAGAACCTTAGTTGGGTATGGCCAACCCTTTGGCTGTAGTTCCACGGCATCAAGTCCAATAGTCACAATGAGATCAGATTTTGAAACCAAATCACGTTCGATTAGCCCGCCTATTATACAGCCGGCGCGAAGTGGATGGTCTTCAATTATTGCGCCTTTACATTTTGATGTCGTAAGAACTGGCGTTCCAAGATGCTCTGCAAGCGACACCATAGACGAACTAGCGTTATCCCAAAAAGTCCCGAGCCCAACCAGTAATATTGGCTTGTCAGCAGCCTCGATCATCTCAGCGGCCTTTTCAAGGCCGCGCGGACTAGGTTCTGGGTGATTGTAATTGGGCATTAGGTTTGGCAAGTTTTGGACCAACCCAGCTTGTTTTTTTGTCTCACTTTGCGGTAGATCAAAATGCACAGGCCCAGGGGCATGGGCTGTTGCAATACGGATGGCTCGTCGCATTTGTTGTTTTATAACATTGGCGTCAATAGCTGTTGACCATTTGACAATAGGCCGCATGATGGCTTGATGGTCAAGTCGCTGGCGAATACCGATCGCGTGTTCGGGACTTGAATATCTGTCAGTAATGGCAATTAGCGGAGCTCTGTCCAGAAAAGCGTGTGCAATACCGTTAACCATATTTGTTGCGCCTGGACCTCGTGTAGACAAACAAACCCCTGGGCTGCCGCTGATTTCTCCCCATGTAGAGGCTAGCATGGCGCCAGCGACTTCTTGTTTCATAAGTATGAAACGGATCCCCTGCGCCTTAGCTGCATCTATTAATTCAACCGACTCTCCGCCTGGGTGACCTACAATAAAGGGGGTTCCCATTTCTTTAATTGATGCGGCCATTTCTTGAACAGTCGTCGTCGCCATGGTGGGTTTTTACCTGCTTACTATTTTGTCTGGATCTGAGCATGATGGAATAAAGCCCACACGCTGTTTCCCAAAAATATCATTTAACTTTTACCTCGACTCGTTATCAAAATAATTTAAATAGGAACAGTAAAAGCTCGAATAGGCAAAAGTGTCGCCATGGTCCAACAAATCTCAATATTTGCGTTTCTGGGCGATAAAAAGGTGGCTATTCTAGTGTCACATCTTTGTTTTTTGACATCGATGACACTGCACGAATAATCACAACTGCTGCCCCTATCAAGAGAAATATTGGCGCGTATGAGAATTTGTTTTGATACTCAAAACTGAAGAATAGCCAGATACCATTATCAGAAATAATCATTGATTGGCGAAAAGCCTCTTCCATGCTTGAGGTCAGAACAAATGCAATTATGAACGCAGCCGCAGAAAAATTGGTTCGGCGCATACCATAACCAATGATTCCAAATAGAATTGCGAATCCTACATCCCATATAGACGCTCTAGAGGAGTAGCTCGCCGCCAAAGAAATCATAAAAATGAATGGATACAGATATTGAGTAGGTAAGATAGCTATTGCCCGACCAATCAAGGGTGCTGTGAAATAACCAATTATGGCATAACACGCTATCCCAACGAGGCCAGCAGCAAAAATTCCAAAAATAAATTCGCGAGGGCTCATCAATTGTCCGGCTACAAATAAGGGAGGTTCAGTGGCAAAAATCTGGGGGCCAACCTGCAGGCCGTTAACAAGGAACATGCCGATTAAAACTGCTGCTATTGTTGAGCCTGGTATGCCAAGGGTTAACAGAGGTATCATTGAAGGGCCCGACACCGCATTGTTAGCAGATTCGGGGGCGGCAATGCCCTCAACAACGCCTGTACCCCATTTGTCCTTGTTTTTTGCTTTACGTTTTTCTTCCCCATAAGCTACAAAACATGCCACAGAAGATCCTAAACCCGGCATCATACCGATCAGCGATCCATAAATTGATGATCTAAACATCAACGGAAAACATCTCTTGAACTCTGGCCAGGTGAAATAGTGAGCGGTAGGATCGTCAAGTTTTGTTTTGTCGAGATCAATCATCTTAACTTTGGCTGCTTTTTCAGCCTGGATAATAACCTCTGAGATTACAAAAACTCCGATAAGTAAGGGCACCAACGCCATCCCAGACTCAAGTTCATCAATTCCCATTGTCATTTTAAATTGACCAGTAATAGTATCTTCACCGATAAGGGCTATAACGGCACCAAATAGGGTTGAGATAATTCCTTTAATTATGCTGTCACTAACAACGGAGCCAATGACGACAAAAGCCATGAGGTAGATGGCAAAGTTCTCTGGCGGACCAAATTTCTTTGTGAATGCGGCGATAGCGACCGCTCCGAATATCAGAATAATTTCGCCAAAATAGTCGCCATATGCCGAGGCAACAGTTGCGGTCTTAAGTGCTTTACCGGCTCGCCCAGACTGGGTCATGGGGTATCCATCTTGCATGGTTGCTGCTGATGCAGCGGTTCCTGGAGTATTGAATAAAATAGCAGCAATCGAGCCGCCATATCGACCAGATTTACCGATGACATAAAGAAAAGCCAATCCTGCCAGCCCACCTATTTCATCATTGTAGGCTATCAATATGGGTAACATCATCGCTATTGCCGCCGCCGCCGTGAGGCCCGGTAAAGCGCCAAATACAATGCCAACGAAGGCTGCTAACACCACGAAATAAATGGCGTAGGGGTCACTGAAAAGGGTTGCAAACCCGCCAATAATATCAGCAAAAACCATGTGGATTTATTCCCCGCTAATCAATATTGTGTATGGACGTAAGTCAACCAGCACCCCACTAGGGTCGTTTAATCTCATAATACCCATAAATAACCATTGCATAACAAAAGCCATCACGATGGCGCCAAACATTATTTTTAGATGCTCTCTTACGCCAAAAGCATAGAGCATGGATATATAAGTTACTATAATTGCAACAAAATATCCAAGCAGCCAGAAAGTAAGGACAAATAAGGAGCCACAGCCGACCACGAGCGTTATGCGCTTCAAGTTGCTCTCTAAAAAGCCATATCCCTCCTTGAGGTTCCCTGCTTTTCCGCGAAATGCCCTAAACGCTAGCCAGAGCCCGCCAAGAACCAGAGCAACAGCGAGGGTCATAGGCATTGTCCTAGGGCCCACAGCTTCTTTCGAAACTCCAATTGTGAATGCCTGATATACAAAAAATAGACCGATTAGTGATACAACCGCACTTACACCATATTCGATATTAGTTTTGTAACTTTCATTCGCCATTTAAACCCCGGCTATCAGTTTCAAATTCTTGAAAAGTGGGCACTTTGAATAAAAAAAGGGACAAGTTTCTCTAGTTCACCTGTCCCTTTTTGACAATTTCTATGTAGTCTTATTGACTTGCAAGTATTTTTGCGACAACTGGACCCATTGTTTTGTACATTACATTCTGCGCGGCTACTGCTGCTTTTGCATCAGTTTCAAATGCTGCTAGGTTGTTTTTCTTCATAAACTTTTTAAAACCTTTGATGCCTGCAATGTGCTTGATGGCAGCTCCAACTTTTGTTTTGACCTCTTCAGGCACACCCTTTGGAGCGAATAGGCAGAACAAACCTGTAAAGTCCGCTCCTTCCATACCTTGTTCCGCAAATGTTGGTAGATCTTTCATTGTTGTGTCGCGGCCGGCGCCAGCTGTGGCCAATGGACGAATTGTGTCCTCAAAGCCCGCAATGGTATTATTGCCACCGAACACTGATTCTACAGATTGAGAAACTAGCGCGGCACGGGCTTTAGAACCGCCTTTGAACGGGACCTTTTTATGTGGAATTCCGTAAGTGTCAAAGAAAAGATGCCCAATGCCAGAGTGCATTGTTGTGGCGCCCGATGTGCCCCAAGTATGGGTCTTTCCAGAAGCTTTTGCTGCGGCGATAAACTCGGCCATATTTTTTGCTGGGTTGGAAGTATGAACCTGCAATGAGGTAACGAGCTGCGACATGCAACCTAAATTCACCCAATCATTTCTAACACTGTAAGGTGCGTCTTTACCCTTCGCTAATTCACCTACGATAAATGTACCGATATTTATCATGTACAGTGTATGTCCATCGGCCTTTTCCTTCAGGACTTGTTTTGCCGCTTTCTGGCCAGAGGCGCCAGGAAGGTTAACAATATAGGCAGGCTGTCCACCCATTGACTCTGCTTCGTGCATGTATGACGCAAAGCCACGTGAGGTCGTATCTGTTCCACCACCGGCAGAAAATCCAACCATAATCTTAATAGGTTTTTCAGGATAGGCCGCAAGTGCTGCACCTGATGTCAGAGTGAGAGCTGCTGCCGCGCTCAGCACAATTGATTTACGAATGCTCATAAATTCCTCCAAAGCTATCTTTTAAATTTAATTTTTATTTTGACACCATATTTGTGGTTAGATAACGCATTTCTGTCAATGTAATTTTTAGTTTCGATTGAATTTTGTGCCACAAAACCAATTTTTTTTTGGAAACACGTCTCAAATTACTTTTAGGTATAGAGATGAAGGAAAAGTCCATACAGTTTTTACCGAATAAAATGCGCTTTATTGGCTTGACCACACCTGGTGGACCCAACAACCTATCGATTATGGCTGCTCCGACTCCGCTGCCAAAGGACAATGAGTTATTGATTAGGGTTCATGCAAGTGGGGTCAATGGTGCAGATCTCCGAGAACGCGAGGGAAGATACCCCGTACCCGCTGGTGCGCCTGATATTATGGGATTAGAGGTTTCAGGAGAAGTAATGGTCGTTGGGAAATCGTGCAAGCGGTTTAAGCCTGGCGATTTCGTTTGTGCACTCCTGGTTGGTGGAGGATATGCCGAATATGCGATTGCCCCTGAAGGTCAATGCATGACCATTCCTGACGGTGTCTCGGTCGTCGATGCGGCCGGGTTGCCAGAAGTGTTTTGCACTGTTTGGACAAACATGATGGACCGTTGCCAGCTAAAGTCGGGGGAAACAGTCCTTGTTCAGGGCGGGACGAGCGGTGTTGGATTTGCCGCTATTAAGGTAGCAAAGGCATTTGGCGCCAACGTATTTGCAACCGCGCGTAACAGAGAAAAATGTGCCGCAATTCTGCGTTTTGGCGCAGATTGGGCGATTAATTACCGAACCGAGGACTTCGCGGACATTGTCCAAACCAGAACAAATGGTCGTGGCGTTGATGTGATTGTTGATATTATTGGTGGCGATTATTTACCAAAGGAAGTAGCGCTTCTTGCGCATGGTGGGCGGCTTATGATTATAAATCTTCGTGGTGGTAAATTGGCAGAAATTGATTTTGGCCATGTTCATAGCAAACATCTCACCATTACAGGGTCCCGCTTGCGGCCGCGCTCAATCGCTGAAAAATCTGAAATCTGCAGGTCACTTGAAACACACGTCTGGCCGAAATTCACGGATGGAATAATTACTCCTGAAACGCATGCCGTGTACTCTTTTGCGAACGCTAGTGAGGCACATAAGCTGATGGAGTCGAGTAATCACATAGGTAAGATCTTGCTAACGCCATGACAAAATTCTGGTGCTAAGTTCAATTAGCATTCGTCTTCTTCATTGAGCGTTTGGAAAAAACATTTGTTTGCCAGCAACCTTGAAGCGTGCGATGGCTTGTTGTCCATTTTTCGAGATTAGCCAATCAATAAAAGCTTTACCGCCGTTGCTGTTCACACTGGGGCAGCGAACTGGGTCAATTAGCATCACGCCATAAGGATTAAATAGGCGTTTATCACCTTCGACCATAACCTTGAAATCAGATTTGTTGGCATGCACTTCCCAAGACGATCTATCACTCAATGTATAGGCCTCTGTGCCGACAGCCGTGTTCAAGGTTGCACCCATGCCAGATCCCGTTTCTAGGTACCAACTGCCCGAGCTGGCATCCTGATTCACGCCAGTGCGTTTCCACAAAGATCTCTCTTTGCCGTGCGTTCCTGAGTCATCACCGCGAGAGGTAAATCTAGACTCTGTAACTGCAATTTTTTTCAAGGCAGCAACAGCATCATTCATTTCGGCAATGCCGGCAGGATCGTCATTTGGGCCAACAATAATGAAATCATTATACATCACATCATAGCGCTTTTTGGAATAACCGCTGGCAACAAACTGGTCCTCAAGCTTTCGGCTATGAACGAGTAATACATCACCATCACAATTCATTGCATTCTTGATGGCGGCGCCGGTGCCAACAGCTACGACGTATACCGTGACGCCAGTCTCCTGTTTTACCAAAGGCAAAATGTGATCATACAGGCCAGAGTTCTTTGTTGAAGTTGTCGATTGCACCAAGATAGTGTTTTCGGCAACCGCATTTCCTGTAAGGAAAGTGGTACAAAAAATTGCAAAAATTTTATATTTTAACACTGTTATAATTCCCGCTTAACCCTCATTTCCTTTTTTTAATTCGATTTTAATCAAAGAACAAGGTTGCCAGCCAGGTAAGTTTTGGCAGCTTTTGAGTCTGGATTCTTGAAAAATGAAGTCGCCGGATTGTGTTCACTTAGGCTTCCATGATTAAGGAATAGCACATCACCTGCAAGGCGTTTAGCTTGCCCCAGATCATGGGTGACTAAAATAATTTTTGTGCCTTGCCGGCTGACCATTTGCAAATTTGTCTCTATGGTCTCAACCGATGTGGGGTCGAGATTTGATGTGGGCTCATCGAGAAAAAGAATTGCAGGTTTTATTATCAGTGCTCTGGCAAGAGCGAGCCGCTGTTTTTCTCCACCAGACAATAGTCTCGCAGGATGTTCGGCCAGATGGTCAAGTCGGAGTTGGGCTAGACAATCTCTCGAAGTTTGTGGATTTGACACGCCGCGTTGACGGGCCACAAACAAAAGATTCGCCAAAACTGTGCGACGTAGAATGGTTGGCGCCTGAAAAACCATTGACTGCCGTTGTCGTATAGCCTGTGATGGTGGTTTGCCGGCAAATCGTACTTGCCCGGAATCGGGTTTCACCAAACCATGCAGACAGCGTAAAAAAAGGCTTTTTCCAGCGCCATTTGGCCCCATAATAGCGGTTATACCATTGCCCTTAATCTGACAGGTTATGCGGTCAATCACAACGCGGTCGTTTAAAGCCAATGATAGACTGTCAACGGTAATTGGCAGCAGGCAATTTAAGGCAAGATTGGCTATATCAGACATAGGCCCGCCTTTTGGCAGACGCTTTGAGCCATTGTGCAAGAAAATTAACTGCAAGCGAGATGCTTAATAAAACAAAACCAAGAGCAAGAGCTAATTCAAGCTCACCTTTCGATGTTTCCAGAGCAATTGCTGTTGTCATTACTCGCGTTAGATGATCTATGTTTCCACCAACGATAATTACCGCCCCTACCTCAGAAACGGCCCGGCCAAAACCGGCGAGAACGACTGTCATCAGCGAATAGCGCGCGTCAACAATATAAGCGACAAGCGCAGCCAATTTTGGCACCACAAGGCTATCAAAAAAATCTTTGTAGCCCTCATGCATATCTTCAAGCACCTGGCAGGATAGCGCTATGATGATGGGGGTAATCAGGATCATTTGCGCTATGACCATGGCTTGTGGTGTATACAGTAATCCCAGCCAACCAAATGGTCCAGAGCGTGATAAGTGCAGATAAACTAAAAGCCCGACAACAACTGGCGGCAGCCCCATTAGGGCATTAAAAATGCCAACCAGTGCATCGCGCCCATGGAACTGGCGTATTGCGAGAATGGCCCCAATTGGGAGACCAATCGAGCAAGATAGCGCCAACGATAAAAGGCTGACATTGATCGAAAGATAAAGTATCTCCATCAAGTCGCTGTCAGCGGTTGCGAGCAGCCCGAAGGCGGCAGCAAATGAGTCTGAATAGATCGACATCTCTAACCTTATTTGTGCGCTTTACATCTACTATGAAAAAAAAAGCCAGGCAATTGGTTTGGTTTTAAAGTCAAAAGGGAATTCTTAAAATAGGTTTGGGGGTGTTTTAGGTGTGGGGAAAATGTAATCACCTAACAATCTTAGCCTAATTATTACTAAATTCAGTGCCAAGCACTTGTTCGTAAATTTTGATGATGGCGCTTTTTGGTTCACTACCCAATCCCGCACTAATAGCCATTTGATAACTACTTGTCATCGCGTTCACTAAGGGGGTTAAAGCCTTGTTTTCAAGCGCAATCCTCTGAATATTTAGAATATCTTTATATGCGTTTTCCATTGCAAAATCATTATTAAACTGACGTTCCAGCATACGTGGAATAAAATGATCAGCAGCGAAGCTCCGTGAGCTGGCTGTGGTAACAACTTTTGTCAACGCTTCGGTGGATAGCCCTCCCGCGACTGCCAACGGTAGAACCTCACACAATGCAACAATATTGATATTATAGATAATGTTGTTTACGGCTTTCATCATTTGGCCTGCGCCGCTTTCACCGCAGTAGACAATAAATTCGCCCATCGCGTCTAATTCTTGTTTTGTTGCATTAAAAAGTTCTCGGCTACCTCCAAACATCAGTGTTAATGTGCCATCGGCGGCTCGAAAAGGCAGGCCTGATATTGGACAGTCAGCATAAGTAATACCTCGTTTTGCCAATTGGTTGTGAATGGAGATTGCTTCAGTTCGATCAATGGTTGATGTATCAATAATTGACAGGTTGGGGAGTGCGGAGTCGGCAATGCCGCCGACACCAAAAATTACTTCCTTTACCTCTTTTGCCGATGGCAGACACAGAAAGATCAAATGGCAGTTTTCAGCCACAATTGAAACCGAACTGGCAATGATAATGTCGTCACCACTTAGCCCGTCAGTGGCATCTGATACTGCGTCATAAGCATAAAACGGACTTGTCACCTGGCCAAGATTATTCGCCATGCCCAGACCCATTTGCCCCAGTCCGATAAACCCAATACCACTATTACTCATCTCACATTTTCCCTTTTTGTCATGTCACATATTCCAAAAGGATTAGCCGCAATCCTCGATAGAATACATTCATTCTATACAGAAATTGCGGATTGTATATATGATGGCAGCAGTAAGAGGAGCTATCCTGGATCTCCCTCTACATTTTAAAATTTATTTTTCTGTTAAAAGGAATTTCTGGTGATCTAGCAACACGAAATCCCCTTTTTTTCATGCGTGTTGGTACCTCGCGTTGACCATACTTTAATGCCGCTGACCTGCCAGAAAACAAGGATGATATTACAAGAATTTTGCTCGAGGTGATTGGCGCTGGTCATCCGCTGAATATTGACGGAATTGGTGGAGGAAATCAGGCGACAAATAAGGTTGCGATATTGTCTCGGTCCAACAACAAAGAGACTGATATTGATTATCTTTTCGCGCAGGTTTCTGTCGCGGATCAACTGGTGGACTTCAAGCCGACATGCGGCAACATTCTGTCAGGGGTAGGCCCAGCTGCTATTGAAATGGGTTTAATGCCAACAAGTTTCCCAGTAAACAAAGTTCGCATCAAATTAGTAAACACCGGTGCGCTTGTTGAGACTCACGTTCAAACGCCGGGCGGTAACGTTTGTTATGGTGGTGATACTGACATTGACGGTGTGCCGGGTACCACAGCGCGGATTGATCTACAATTCATGGATGTTGTCGGTTCGGTTACCGGGCATTTGCTTCTAACAGGCAATCTGAAGGACTGTTTTGATGAGGGTGAGGTGGCATGTCTGGATGTTGCGATGCCCATCGTGATTGCGAAGGCAGAGTCATTTGGTTTGTCAGCTCATGAGACGGTTGAACAGTTGGAGAACAACACGGATTTTATTGCTCGCATGCAGGCTATACGATCAGCTGCAGGCGTGGCAATGGGGATGGGCGACTTCAGCAGTTCAGTTACTCCAAAATTTGCCCTTTTCGCGCCAGCCAACTTCGGCGGTATGATAGCGGCCCGCTATTTCATGCCCTAACAAGCCCACCCCTCCATGGCTGTTACTGGAGCGCAATGCCTAGCATCCTGTGCGGTGCTCCCGAGAAGCATTGCCAAGGGGTTTGTTTTACGCTCAGCAGGGCTTATTCGGACCGCTCGCAAATTGGCAGCAGGAACGTTGTTTCTATCCTCTCAGGCATGTCTCTAAAGGGAATTGTGTTCCTAGCTATTCTTTTGGGTGGGCTTTTGCTTCGCACTTCGGCGCCAAACGAGATAGGCACCAATCGTAACCGCGGCAATTGCCAGAGATGTCCGCAAAATGCCCCCCATCATGAATAAAGGTGTTCCCAATGCCAGAAGCATCATCGGGGAGTATAATTTTTCTAGCATTGATCCAGTGCCACGTTGCTTTTGATAGATTGGGAATATGATCGAAAAGAGTGCGATGATGGTGAAGAAAAGTGACCATGGTCGCGTGATGAATAACATAGGGTCAGCATCGATGGCCAATGCTCGTGCGAGATTCAATTCGGCAATATCACCTAGAACAACACCCAAAATCATGGGTGCGAGTGGGAAGCCATATTGGCGCATAAAAAAACCGAGAATACCAAAGAAAAACAAAGTCCAGATATCCTCAGCAGAATTATGTAGGGCAAATACACCAATCGTCGCAAAGGTTAAAATGCCGGTTGCCAGCACATAAGTTTTAATGCGTGTCACCAGAACAAATATACGAAGCACACCCGACTGCATGCCAATCATAATAAAATTGGCAAGAAAGAAAGCGATATAGATGGATGACGCGAGGACTGGCTCGTCACTGATAAATGTTGGGCCAGGTACAATATCATGCATCAGAAGTGCACCAAGCATGATGGCAGCAGTGATGTCGCCAGGAATGCCAAGTGCCATTAAAGGGGTTAGCGCCCCACCTTCAACAGCATTATTTGATGCTTCAGGGGCAATGATTCCACGCGGGTCGCCCTTGCCAAAATTGGAGTCATTCTTGGCGGCTTTCTTTGCTTGGTCATATGATAGAATGTTGGCAATTGAACCGCCCGCACCGGGCAGAATGCCGGTAAACATGCCAATTAAGGCGGACCTGATTACTACAAACCAGTTCTTGATCAAAATTGCAATGGCGCGTCGATGTTCGATTTTCACCCGGATTTGCTTTTGGTCACTCAGGGCTTTGCGGGCGGTTTCAGGGTTACGCAAATCAGACAGCAATTGTGAAAAGGCAAACAAACCAATCAGCACAGCGATAAAGTCAAAGCCAGTCAAAAGGTAGTCAGAGCCAAAATCAAACCGCCCAACTCCAACTGCATCATCTTCACCCACGGTTCGGATCAATAAACCAGCAGCGCCTGCAATCAACCCCTTGATGAGATGGCTTCCAGCAAGGGATGAGGTAACCGTCAAGGCAAACATCACCAGCATGAAAAAATCCCAAGGCTGAAACTCGAGCCCTACCGCGGCAAGCTGAGGGGCAAAAAGAACCAATAGAACCGCAGAAATAATGCCACCACAAAAGGACGACCAAACTCCAATACCAAGCGCCAGGCCCGGCTCACCATTCCGGGCCATTGGAAACCCGTCAAAGGTGGTGGCAACTGATGATGGCGTTCCCGGTATGCCAGTTAAAATACCTGACATAAGGCCACCCGATAATCCGCCAACAAGAACTGAAATCATTGTTGCAAGGCCTTGGGATGGCGGCATTGAAAAAGTGAAAGGCAGGGTCAGCACAATGGCCATGGCGATCGTGAAGCCTGGTATTGATCCAGCCAGCAAACCAGCTCCAACACCGACAGTCATGAAAATCAAAGTGGCTGGGTCAACAATATTCAAAAAAGCGGGTACGAAAATTTCCATGAAATTTAAAACCCTGTTAGGGAGCCGCGTGGTAAAAATACCTCAAGAGCGTATGTGAAAAGCAACCACATACCGCCAGAGGTGCCAATCGCAACCAGAACATGCATAACGAAGGGACGCCAGCCGCCGAGCGCTGAGAGCAGTATAAAGCTGAAGGCAATATTGCCGATCAGCATTCCGAGAAAGGGCAGCGCTAGGAGATAGGCAGCAAAAATGATAAAAACTGAAAATACATTGCGCCAATAGGCTATAAACTCAACAAGGCTTTTGGGTGGTTCAGCTGATATGTTGGCCTTTGGCATGCGCAACGATTGGATAAAGTAAAGAACGCCTAAAACGCCCATAATGATAATAATTAAACGAGGCCACGCAGCAGGTGACAAGACGCCATAATCAGGCTCGCGTATATCAAAACTGGCAACCATTAACCCACCACTTGTCATGATGAGGCATAAAGCAACGATGCTGTCTCGGTTAAATGTCATCGGACTGAACCATCTGTCTTTTCAATGGTTTTGATCAAGTAGGTCGGCAAAAAGCTTTGCCGACCATTCTTTGTGATAATGCCACCAGTGAGTAACTAGTTTTTTCGGCATTCTACTTCTTGTACATGCCAATTTCGATGGCAACAGCCTCAAATGACTCGTAAAGCTTCTTTGAGTAAGCCGTGAATTCTTCAGGGCCCTGAAAACGAAGCCCTGTGCCTTTTGCTGCCATTGCTTTTTGTAGGCTTGGGTTATCAACGGCTTGTTTAATGATGCCGGCCCACATATCAATGATTTCTTTTGGTGTGCCTCTTGGAGCCACTACGCCACGCTCGAGTGCAAAGCTCATATCGATGCCACGCTCTTTGAGTGTTGGAGTATTTGGGAGCTGGGGATCACGGTCATCATTGGCGATTGCCAGTGCCTTGATAGTTCCTGCCTCAAGATGCTTTTTGCCAGATGCAACATTGACTGCACCAAGCGTAATTGCACCGGAAAGAAGAGCATTCATTCGCTCAGCTGTACCGTCGTACGGAACAAGCTTAAGTTTGACCCCAGTAGCTTTCTGAAGCAATAACCATATAAAGTGCGACGTTGAACCAAACGTTGCACCCGCTGTTACTTGACCGGGGTTTGCCTTAGCATGTGCAATCATGTCTTCAATCGTATCAAACGGCGCATCGCCAGCGGCGCCAACAATATCCGGTGTAATCGTGACATTCGCCACTGCATCAAAGCCGTTGTAATGAAAATCAATACGGCCATTCAGAAAGCTAGTGATGGCCGACTGGTGAATTGCAAATAAAGTGCAACCGTCCGGCTTGGCCTTGGCTGCTTGTTTGGCACCTTTGTTGCCACCTTGACCGGGAACTGTTACAACCTTCAGGTTGTAGGGTGTGTCCATCTCACCAATCGTTTTTTCTACCAACGCATAAAGAACCTGCGTCCCGCCACCTGGTTTCCAAGGCACGATTAATTGAGCCGTATCACAGGGCAATTTTGGTACAGAGTGTGACCCTGCCTGTGCTAATGTAGATGCCATGATTACACCAGCTGCAAATGCGCCAAGAGTCGAAATTTTTGTTTTTAGCATTTTGAGATTACTCCTTATTGCTCGTTTTTAGGCTCCCACCTGTAAATACAGATGTCGCGCTTATTTGATATATTGTTGATAAATAAGGTTGCAAAGGATCGCGCTGAGGAGTCAATATAAATTTCAGAAAAATCTTTTGTATCTAGTGGTAAAAAAGGGAAGCTTGAGCCAATTGGCCTGCTTGGAATCTTATGCTCTCTGTTGGAATTATTGGTTTGGGTACAATTGGTTCTGTAGTAGCCAAAGCACTTGATAGTGGCATGGCTGGAATGACCCTTGCGGCGGTTGCGTCGGGACGTCGTGATAAGGCCATGGCAAATCTTGCCAACCTATCGTCACCGGTTGACCTGATGACAATTGACGAGATTTCAAAGCGCTGTGAGATTGTTGTAGATTGTGCTCCAAAATCAGTATTTCGTGATATTGCGGTCGCCGCTTTTGCTCATGGGCGCACCCTTGTAACAATCAGTGGTGCTGGAATTTTAGCCAACGAGGACATTGAAGAAATGGCCCGAGAAAATGGTGGTCAGCTCGTTCTTGCAACTGGTGCATTGCTGGGTCTTGATGCAGTGAGAGCAGCAGCTGAGGGAACCATACATTCGGTGAAAATGATTACGCGGAAGCCGCCCAATGCGCTGCGCGATGCGCCATTTATTATTGATAATAAAATAAATCTCGATCAGCTGAATGATGCCGTGCAGGTTTTTTGCGGCAGCGCTAGAGAGGGGGCCATTGCTTTTCCCGCCAATGTCAACGTAGCAGCAGCCCTCGGCCTCGCTGGTGTGGGGGCTGATTCAACTGGACTGGAGGTATGGGCTGACCCGCACCTTGATCGCAACACTCATTCGATTGAGGTTGACTCCGACAGTGCTAAATTCAGTCTAAAAATAGAAAATGTACAGTCGGAAAGCAACCCCGGAACTGGAAAGATCACTGCATTAAGTGTTATCGCTTGCTTACGGGGGATGACAGCCCCGCTCAAAGTTGGAAGCTAGGTAACAGGTGCGCTAAAAACATGAGTTTCTGCAAAATATTTGTTACAAAACAGTTATTTAAAAATAAATGCGTTAAAGATGGGCATCTATTCTTTCCGAAAATTTAGGCGCGGATTACAGTAGGAGACTTTCATGCGGTTACTCTCATTTCAGGCGGCAAATGGCCTGCATATTGGCGCTATTACTGATGCGGGCGTTGTGGATTTTTCGCTTCTCGACCCTGACGCGCCGACAGATCTTGGTGAGGCGATCAAAGGCGGCCAGCTCGATGATTTTGCCAGGCTATTGGCTAGCGCTGGTGATCAAGTTCATCACCAAATTAAGGATTTAACCCTTACTTTGCCAATATCTAGACCTGGAAAAATTCTATGCCTCGGGCTCAATTATATGGATCATGTCGCTGAAGGGCCGTTTGACAAACAGCTATTTCCAGCAATTTTCATGCGTAGTTCCACCTCATTGGTTGCAGCAAACGAACCAATTAGAGCTCCTGCAATCTCTCAAACCCTTGATTATGAGGCTGAGTTAGCAGTTATCATTGGAAAAGAATGCAAAAATTTAAGTGAAGAAACTGCACTCGATGTGATCGCGGGCTACAGCTGTTTCAATGATGGGTCAGTGCGTGAATTTCAACGTCACACTATCCAATGGACGATGGGAAAGAATTTTGACAAGACTGGTCCATTTGGTCCGGTTCTTGTGACTCCTGATGAATTACCGCCTGCAGCAAAAGGCTTAAAAATCGAATGCCGATTGAATGGCAAAACTGTGCAATCAAGTTCTACCGACATGATGATGTTTCCTGTTGTTGAAACCCTCGTCTACATTACCCAAGCCCTCACCCTTGAGCCCGGAGATCTTCTTATAATGGGAACACCCTCCGGTGTTGGCCATGCGCGCACCCCGCCACTCTGGATGAAAGACGGTGATCACGTTGAAATCGAGATTGAAGGTATTGGTGTATTGGCAAACCCAGTTGTTGCAGGGTAAGTTCGCAGCAAATTGATGTATGGTGCCGCTGGATTTAAAGACGGCCTAAGTTGGACATAAATTTCTAGTCAACCACACCATCACGCTAATTAGATTATGGGCTGAATTTTTTCACAGATCAAGCGGCATATGTCGGTTGACATCCTTATACAAGAGGTAACGAAATGGTTCTGACCCGCCAGCATAACAGGCTTGAGGGCAAAAGGCGCGCAGCCACATATAATCCCCAGCTTCTACCTCAACCCAGTCCTGGTTCAAATGGTAAACGGCCTTGCCGCAAAGGACAAACAGCCCATGTTCCATTACATGGGTCTCAGCAAAAGGAATGGTACCACCTGGCTGGAATGTGACTATATTCACATGCATGTCGTGGCGCATATCAGCTGGGTCAACAAAGTGTGAGGTGGCCCAGCGACCATCCGTGTCAGGCATGGCACTAGCTTCAACATCTCGATCGTTGGTTATAAATGAGTCTGGTTGATTGATGCCATTAACTGCAACATAACGTTTGCGTATCCAGTGAAAACTTGCGCTTGTAGGACCATTGTTGATAAGCGCCCAATCGTTGCCTGCTGGAATATATGCATAGCTGCCTGGCGTCAGCGCATGCTGTTGGCCCTCAATGGTCAGGGTAGGTTTGCCGCTGGTAACAAAAATGACTGACTGCGCAGCTTCGTCACTATCAGGTCGATCGCTACCACCGTGTGGTTCAACTTGCATAAGGTAATGCGAAAAACTCTCGGCGAACCCGGTTAAAGGTCGGGCTAGCACCCATAATTTTGTGTTATTCCAAAATGGTAGTTGGCTCGCGACAATATCGTTGAGGACGCCCTTTGGAATCACTGCGTATCCTGTGGTGAACACTGCCCGATCTGACACGAGTTGAGCTTGCGGTGGTAATCCACCGGATGGGGTCCAGTACTGGGAACTCATATCATCATCTCCTGCGTTGACTCTTTCGTAAATAAAACTACAAAAAGCTCACCAAATTTCACATTGCTATCCCAGCTCCACTAATAGGGAAATATCATTTTTTGTCAAATTTCAGTTAGATTATCCAGCAAAATGCGCGCCGTTATTTACTTAGTCGGTTGGCAATTTTATCTTGTGTATTTGTCTTGAAATCATCGGCATCATGGCGTTCACGAAGTTGCATTTCAGGTATGCCTGATACGCGGTTAACCATACGTCCACGCAGCACAGCGGGACGCGCATCAATACTTTTTGCCCAACGCAGGACATGTCCGTATGATTTTACATCCAGAAATTCGGCAGCTTTGTACAACCGGCCAAGTACAAGTTGCCCATACCACGCCCAGATGGCGATATCTGCAATGTTGTAATCAGCTCCACTGATATAGTCATTGATTGCAAGTTGACGATTAAGAACATCAAGCTGGCGCTTTGTTTCCATGGTGAAGCGATCAATTGGATATTCCATCTTTGAGGGCGCATAGGCGTAAAAATGGCCAAAGCCGCCACCAAGATAGGGCGTACTTCCCATTTGCCAAAAAAGCCACGAGAGGCACTCGGAGCGTTCTGCCGTGCTTTGCGGTAAAAAGGCACCAAACTTTTCGGCCAGGTATAAAAGGATATTGCCGGATTCAAAAACACGGATTGGCGGTGATAAAGAATGATCCAATAATGCCGGAATTTTCGAATTGGGATTAACCTCAACGAAGCCGTTGCCAAATTGGTCACCATCACGAATCTTAATCAGCCATGCATCATATTCAGCATCATGAATATTCATTTGCAATAACTCTTCGAACATAACCGTAACTTTGACGCCATTCGGTGTGGCTAGAGAATAAAGTTGAAAAGGGTGTTTACCAACGGGGAGCGGTTTGTCATGGGTAGCACCAGCAATTGGCCGATTGATCTTGGCAAACGTCCCACCATTTTCGGATATCCAAGTCCATACTTTCGGTGGTTTATAGTCACTTTTGTTGGTCATTCTTATTCTCCATGCTGTTGGGCTTTGTTTGGCCATCTCTCAAATTTGGACACAGATCAGCCAGTCGATCTAACTGGCGCAATTTTGGAAATAAGTACCACCCACCAATCGCCGCGCTAAACGCCAATAGTCCACCAATCACAACGGTTGTTACTGGGCCAAAAATAGAGGCTACGCTGCCAGCACGAATGTCGCCCATTTCGTTAGATGATGATATAAAAATAGAATTGACAGCGCTAACGCGGCCTCGGAGATGATTAGGTGTGGCCAGTTGGATAAGTGTCATCCTAATGTTCACGCTCACCATATCGGCTGCGCCATAGACAAATAAGGCTGCAAGGCTGATTGAGTAAGTGGTTGATAGCGCAAACACCAAAATTGACGTTGCAAAGACAACCAGAGCGGCAAAAAAGCAGAACCCGGATCGTCGCATCGGTGGTAATGCGGCTAGGCCAAGCCCAACAAATACTGCCCCAAGAGCCGGCATACCGCGTAAAACCCCAAGCGATTCTGGACCTACATTCAGAATATCAGCCGCGTAAACTGGCAGTAATGTTACGACGGACCCCATCAGTACAATAAAAAGATCAAGCGCAATTGCCCCAAGTAGCATTGGATTTGACCGGACATATGCAACCCCGCCAAGAACCATCGTTAGGCTGCGCCCCTCTGGTTTTAATCGAGTTAATTTTGGTAAAAACATGTATGCAATGGTGCTGACCCCCATCAAGCTAGCGGCCACCAAATAGGTGTAAACATCAATAAACGCAATTAGTACACCGGCTAATAACGGGCCGGCCGTTCCAAAGACTTTGCCAACTGTGGCGTTGAGGGCAATGGCTCGAGACAGCATATGGTTTGGCACAATATTTGTGATTATTGCCTGTTGGGCGGGCGTGTAAAAGGCCTTTGTCGTACCGTGCGCAAACAACAGCATAAAAATTGTGGCAAGGTTAAGGCTTCCGTTAATCATAACCAGGGTAATGCTAGCTAGAATAATTATATCGCTGGCGGTGCACATAATCAGCAGAGTTTTCCGGGGCAAGCTGTCGGTGGCCCAGCCTGTGACGAAGAAAAAGAGAAAAATAGGGGTAACCTGCATTATACCCACGAGCGCAAGATCGAAAGGGTCACCGCTGTTTTGATACAGGTGCCATCCGAGCGCAATTGATAGTATGGCAGTGACGAGGCTGACAGCAGCTCTCGCGACAAGAAAAAATATGAAATGGAGTGACATTTGTGCCGCCGTAGATCTCGATTTCATTAAACTGAGCTTCTTTTACGATATGGTCAACAGCTTCAAGTGATCGACGCTGACAAGCAATTTTTTGTCAACTTCAGCGACGGAGTGCAATTAGATAAGATGATTGCTAAACTCCCCCGGTAAAAAATTTGGCTGAGTGAAATTTTAGTCAATTTTGATCATGCTAAGGAGACTGTTTTGCCATATAATGACTATCGCCAAGATCTGATGGGTGCCGCCACATTAGCCCCTTCCGGCAATTTTGAAGTTGGGACATTTCAAAGCTTTAAACTTGTTTATAAAGCTGGCAAGTTTGGTATTGATGACCAGGGAGGCTTGCGTATTGGATTTCGGGGTCACTTTGATGGGTCAGCCATCCAGTTTGATGATCCGTCGGCTCCGGGATATACAACGGTTAAGGCGTCAAATGGTGCTTTTCTTGAAGCTTCGTGGGAGGTGCGCCGTAATATCAGACCATGGAATAAAAGTCTTTATATCAGATGTTTACGGTTCCTTCGTGAAGGCGATGAGGTAGAAATTATCTTTGGTAATCAGAATGAAGGTTCGCCAGGATGGCTCATGCAAACATTTTGTGAGTCAGCATTTACCTTTCAAATCACTGTTGATCCATTCGCGACACAAGATTTTATTGCTCTGCCAAGCTCGGATAACCCCACCATATCATTGGTGCCCGGTGAACCCGTTAATTGGCATGCCGTGCTGCCAACATTGCGCCGGCCAGGTGAGAAATTTCGCCTGTCAATAAAAGGTGATGATTGCTGGGGAAATCCGTCAGATCGATTGACGGGCCGGATCAAGATCAAGGCAAATATGCAAGTTGCAGGATTGCCAGATTTAGTTGATCTAAGTTTTGGTGATTTTGGTAATGTGATTGAAGGTCTTTCGGTAGATACGCCAGGCTTACTTGAGGTCACTATTTTGAATGAGAGTGACCAGGTTATTGCCAAGGCAAACCCGCTGGTGATCCGTGCTGATGATGTGGCTCATTTCTGGAGCGATATGCACGCCCAAAGTGGTGAAACAATTGGTGTTGGCACTGCGCAGGAATATTTTGATTTTGCGAGAAATAAAGCGTTTCTGGATATCGCGGGCCATCAAGGGAATGATTTCCAAATCACTGATAATTTTTGGCAGCATTTGAACGAGTTAACAGCTCGTTACAATGAGGACCACCGGTTCATAACATTGCCGGGTTATGAATGGTCGGGCAACACTGGCCTCGGTGGTGATCACAATGTTTGGTACCGGACAGAAGGTCGACCCATTTACCGATCCAGCCGTGCCCTAATCAGTGATCGCACAAACCCAGAAAATGATGCGCTGTCGACGCCAGAACTAATAGCAAAATTGCATGACGAAGATGCAATTGTTGTTGCGCATGTTGGCGGGCGCTATGCCGATATTAAATATGCTCACGATGCCAAATTGGAACCGTCGGTCGAGGTGCATTCCTCGTGGGGAACATTTGAATGGATTCTACGTGATGCCTTTGAGTCCGGTTACCGGGTCGGTATTGTTGGGTCAAGCGATGGTCATAAGGGTCGGCCAGGCGCGGAGTATCCGGGGGATAGTCAATTTGGATCATACGGTGGTCTGACTTGCCATCTTTTGCCAAAATTGAATAGAGACAGTTTTTTTGATGCTTTCCGCAGGCGACGCCACTACGCGACAACAGGCGCGCGCATCTATTTGGATGTGACTGCAAGCCTAGGAGATAAAACTCTGCAAATAGGTGACATTGTTAACACTGACCAAAATCAGCTTGACCTATCATTCAATGTTATTGGCACTGCGCCTATTGAACGAGTAGATATTTTTAATGGGTTGGATCTGGTGCAGACCATTCGGCCTTGGAACGAGTCTGCACCGTTGAACCGACTTCGCGTAACGTGCGCTGGGCAGCATTATCGGGGGCGGGGCCGGTTGGTTAAATGGGATGTATCCGCACATTTCAGCGATGGTGCAATTAGTGGGATAAACGCCATCAATTTTTGGAATCCAAACCGCCAGCCTCAACTGATTTCGGCAAATAAAGCAATTTGGAAGACAGTGACAACAGGCGGGGCATCATCTGTTGATTTCTGGCTTGATGATGCAGCGCTTGCTGGTAACCTCAATGTTCAAACCAATTTTGAGTCATGGTCGTCAGCTGTGTACAAAGTCACTGAAAATGGCGTCACTGTTGATTGTGGTGGCATGGATATTCGGCTTCATATCGAACGATTGCCTGATGTGTTAAATGTGTGTTCGGTTTCGGGTGAACAATCTTTTAACCTTGAAAATCAGTCTGAACAGCGCCTCTATGTCCGCGTCACGCAAGAAGATGGCCATCAGGCCTGGAGTAGCCCAATTTACGTTCATAGGGGTAAGGCATAGCGTGAGCGGTTAACATGAAAAAAAACTTTGTTTCGAACCCCAACTTTAACTGTGAGAAATATCCGGTCACTTCTGGCCGTGCTGTAGTTGTGACCAACCACCCTTTAGCATCCGCTGCCGGAGCGCAGATCTTGTCGTCTGGCGGCAATGCAGTAGACGCCACTATAGCCTCTTTATTCGCACTAACAGTTGTAGAGCCTATGATGGTGGGCGTGCTTGGTGGTGGTTTAATTCATTTACGCGACCCCTCGGGGCGGCACATAATTATTGATGGACTCTCAACTGCACCGAGTAGTGCGATGGCAAATATGTTCACACCATTACGCGATGGTCTGTCGAGTGAGCGCGAAGTAGTTGGAGAGTTGAATTCACTAGGCGCAAAGGCGTTTGCTGTGCCTGGCGCTTTGATGGCCTGGTGCCACGCCTTAAAGGTGTATGGATCGCTGGCACTTCGTGATATTTTGTTACCAGCAATATCCCTTGCCGAACATGGTTTTTTGGTTACTCCCTATCTCAGTACCTGCATATCAGAAAATGCGGAAAGAATATCTCAAGATGGAGAGTTAGCAGCGCTTTTTATGCCGGGCTCGCATTCGTTGATGCCTGGCAGTCAATTGAAAAGACCAGATTATGCGGCCACTCTTCGTGCGATCGCGGCAGAGGGGCCTGATATTGTTTACAACGGAGAAATTAGTGAACGAATCGTTAAAAATTTATCTGCTCGTGGCGGCATCATTAGTTCGTCCGACTTGAGAAATTATTCTGTTGTTGAGCGTAACCCAATATGCAGTCACTACCGTGGTTTTGAGATTTTTGGCCCTCCACCACCAGCATCCAGTGGAGTCCATATTTCGCAGATGCTCAATATTTTGGAGGGTTATGACATTTCCTCTTTGGGTTTTGGCTCACCCAAGTCTCTCCATTTAATTGCAGAGGTGATGAAAATCGCGTTTGCTGACAGGCTAGTTTCGACTGCTGATCCAGATTTCGTCTCTGTGCCGGTTGAGAAGTTGATTTCAAAAGAATATGCCAAACATAGACGTGCAAAAATTAGCGAAGAGAAGGCGTCAAACTTTCTACCAGAGGTGCACTTTAATGGTGAGTCTCACGAAACAACCCACGTTACCATTGCGGATGAGATGGGGCGTGTTGTCAGTGCAACCCAAACGATAAATGGACTGTTTGGATCCTGTCTTTCTGTTCCAGGAACAGGCCTAATAGCAAATAATTATATGCTAAATTTTGATCCTCACCCAAATCGGGCGCTGTCTGTTGCGCCTGGAAAGCGTGTTTTCACATCTATGGCACCCATGATTTTTGAAAAAAATGGTGCGGTAGTGGCGGCATTGGGGCTTCCCGGAGCTTTGAGGATATTTCCATCTGCACTTCAAACAATTTTAAATTTAATTGACTTTGAAATGGACTTGCAGAGGGCTGTTGAGGCTCCACGAATTTGGACCGAAGGAGGTGTGGTTGAGGTTGAAGATGGTTTTTCAAATGACATTTGCGAGGCACTTGTTGCGTTCGGGCACAAAGTTATAAGAGTTCCGCGGATAGCAGGTGGAATGAATGCCGTTAAGTTCAATCAGGATGGAACAATTACGGGCTCGGCGTGCTGGAGAGCTGATGGCGTGCCAATTGGTTTGGGTGGAGGCCTCGCGCGTGCGGGCGTCGGTTTTTCGGTGGATTGAAAAAGAACTGGTAGTGGAAAAATGATAGAAAAGATAGTGGTCCTAGACCCGATATCGAGAGAGCGTGCGGACGAGTTGAGAGAGCTGTTGCCTGAGGGTTTCGTGCTTGAATGTGGACAAGGTTTTTCAGATGACGACCTCAAAGCTATAATAGCTGACGCAGACTATGCAATTTCAGGCCAGATTGGAGTGAGTGGCAATGTTTTGCGTTCTGCAACGCGGCTTAAGCTTCTTCACAAATGGGGCGTGGGTGTCGACAACTTGGATCTCGCAACCGCACAGGAGTTGGGCATCAAAGTAGCCCGCACAACGGGTAGTAATGCTCTGTCAGTGGCTGAATATACAATTGGTTTGATAATCACAGTCCTCCGCGGTATCGGATATGGGCATCATCATCTTAAGGATGGGGATTGGCGAGGCATAACAAAACTTCCAACGTCTACATATCTATTAAATGGTAAAACAGTCGGTATTATTGGCTTTGGCGCGATTGGACAGAATGTCGCGAGACTGTTGAGATCGTTCAACGCGAAGGTACTTTATGCGAAGCGGTCAGCATTACCATCTCAGTCTGAATTTCACGACTTTGCCAAAAGGGCTTCCATTGGAGAAATTATAGAATCTGCAGATATCATATGTTTGCATTGTCCGCTAACCGAACAAACTAAAAATTTGATTGGTAGAAAAGAACTTGAGACAATGAAACCTACGGCATCGTTGATAAATGTCGCGCGAGGGGGGGTTGTTGATGAAGGCGCCCTGTTTGATGCATTGCAGTCTAAACAAATTCACGGTGCAGCGATGGATGTTTTTATGGCCGAACCGTTACCATCTGACAGTCCTTTATTGACCCTTGACAACATAGTTGTAACACCTCACCTCGGTGCTGTGACGAAGGATACATTTGGGCCAACTGTGTCTCGAATGTTTAATAATATCGCTATGGTGTCAAGAGGGCTACCTATACCTGACACGGATCTGGTCGTGTCTTAACGTTAAAATTTTTTGACCCTTGTACCTCATGCCCAGGCTTCGATCGTAGTACCTTGAACAAATCATGTATTCGAATCAAATTATTACGAATAATTATAGTAATTTAGATAATTTTATTTGGGGTGACTTTTTTATCTTTGAAATTATTGCCCTGTTCGTTGTCGTTTTTTCTGTGATGTGAACGAATAGTGCACACAATCATTTACAGTTAGCATAGGCGATAGCTTTTTTCCAAAATGTTGCCAGAACATTCTCGGGGCACCTCGCTTCAACAGAGCTAATAATTATGTTCCTTCACAAAAACTGCGACAGATTGAACGGCATTGTTGCCGAAGCCAGCAAGATCCCAAGGTGGAGTTATTGGCTGGGTCTCTCCGCTTTCATCTGAAGCCCTGCACTGCAAGATATGCTCTCCGGGTTTCGCATCCCATTGGTATCGCCAGCCTGTCCAAGCGAACTTTCCAACTTGATCTAGTATTTCAGCCGCCTCCCACTTTCCGTCTAAACCGAATTCAACCTTAGTGATTTTTTTTCCAGCCCCTGACCATGCTCGGCCATTTACAGTTATTTTGCTTGGTTCAACACACCGGTTGCGGCTTATCCAGTCAGGGACCCCCGGCGGAACCATTAGGGACTTCACTCTCATGGACGTAACGGGTTGACCTTCATCATCTGCACTTTGTCTGAATCGGTAGGTTTGGGTCTGTTGGAAGCCCAAAAAAGGCTCAGTCAGTGCTTCAACTTTTTTAAGCCACTTCACGGACGCCATACCGTACCAGCCAGGCACAATTATTCTGAGCGGCGCCCCATGTTGAGGCAAAAGAGGCTGGCCATTCATGTCGTAAACCAAAAGCACTTCAAGATTTTTAATCTGATCAAGAGTTAAACTTCGCCCGAAATAATGGCCAACACCGGCATCATAACCGTAGTCAACACCGGTAAAGGAGATTTCAATAACTGCAGAATGGGGTCTAGCACGTTCAATTAATGGGGCCAGTGGCGTCCCTGTCCACTCTGATGTGCCAACAGCTTCATAAGCCCAGGGCATTGAATACCTTCTTGGTGAAATCTTGGTGCGACCATTACCAGAGCATTCTAATGTTATTGGCATTGTAACCTTTGGCAGGCTGCGGATGTGTTCCATGTCAAGATGAAAGGAATTTTCGAAAGCTCCTGCGAAATTTAATCGATGTTCATTGGAATCAATGATTGGAGTATCAAAATGTGTCAAAAGATAATGAGCACCCAATGGGGTAATATTTAGCGCTAGAGTCTCGAGTAGAGTGCCAGAATTTCTATTCGCAAGGCCGCGCTCAAAATCATCATATACCCCATCTTCTGTGTCAGGTTTTTTTTTAGGGTTAACAAATGGATTGTTCATGAATACCTCGATCCAATCTTTTTTTGCTGTAAAAGTATATGATTGTGCTGCCTTTAACTTATCATCAGTCTAGTTAAAACAGATTGAATTTCAACGCATATGATGTGGCGCCCTGTAAGTTTAGCTTGTCTTCTACGTCACGTCATACCTAAACACTAATTGTAGGGTCTTGAGCAAAGGTGTCCCCCGCAACCCAGAAAATAATCTCCAATTGAATTGGTTGGCATTTTTATAATTTAAGGCCAATCTTCGCCTTCAAATAATTTTTACCTATGATATTTGCGTGACTTTTAACGTTACACGGCCCTAACTTCGGCCAAAAGCAAAAGCCCAATACTAAGCTTATACCCCCGGTCACATTGTGGTTCACTGATTATGTGCTTTGACCAAGGATGCTGCAACGTAAAGCGGTGCGATCTGCTTTCCCAGTTGGGCCAAGCGGAAGGCGCTCTCCATAATGAACTACATCTGGTAACTTGAACCGGTCGGTACGGTCTTTTGCCCAATCGATCAAAGCTTTTTTACTAGGGGCTCTGGCATTTTTAGGCACCACTAACATATGAATGGACTCACCAAATTGTGGGTCGGGAACACCGGTGACTAATACAGCGCTGATCGCAGGATGATCCGCAAAAATAGCTTCTACTTCGATCGGCGCCACCTTATTCCCACCTCGATTTATTAGGTCCTTTATTCGGCCACGAAGACTGACAGTGCCATCTTTGTTGATTTTAGCGATATCACCAGTTCTGATCCAGCCGTCGCATATGGTCTCCTGTGTCAACTCTGGCATATCGAGGTAGCCCAGCATGGCATATGGGCTTTGGATAAGTAATTCCGAGTTTACGGGGTCTGTCATAACTTGGATCTGTTTTGATGGATAACCGAGGCTGTCATCAGATGGAAGGCCTGCTCTGTCAAAGCGGAAAAGGTCACAGGTTCCAGTTTCGGTTAAACCATATATTCCGTTGATAGTGGCATTTGGCCAACGTTGAAAGATAGCACTGTTTAATTTGGAGTTTACTGCTTCACCACCAGTTAAAATGCGCATAGGTGTATTACTGCGCTCGCCTTCCATCATTAGGCGGAGCATCGTGGGGACTGCGGCTAGGTGGGTTACGGGTTGATCACGAATTATTTGGTTTGCCCAATCGGCTGAGAAGCGTGCTGTGATATGAACTGTCCCACCCATCATCAACGGTAAAAAAGTAGCCCATTGACCAAAGCTAAATTGAAGCTGAAGAGGCACTATAGCAAGGGGATCTCTGCCCATTTTTATAGCCTCAAAAATATTAACAAATTTAGCTGATATTCTGTTGCGGGACAGAACAACTCCTTTGGGCTTGCCCGTAGAGCCAGACGTGTATGTAACAATGGCCGCACCTTCTAATAGCGGACGCTTTGGCGGCAAGGTTTCTGAAATTATTAATGGTTCGGGCAGGCTGCGTTTTTTGAGATTGGGTTTCGATAAAACAAACCTTGCAAGTGTTGCGGATTCAAGATGACCACGTACGTCAGTATGGGACTTGCGGTGGAACGGAACTGCAACCCCGCCAGCTTCAATAACTGCCAAGATAGCGGCTATGTCCTCTGCTTGGCCGCCAACTGGGGTAAGCACCGGCTCACTTGAACACAATCCGAGTTTTTTTAGCACCTCACTTGAATCTGCTGCCATCTGCTGAATATCGGCCATGCAAAGCCAACCTAGATCGTCCCAAATACCACCACCTGTCGCTGTCATTAGCGCTGTATGGAAATCTGTTGCTGCCGGTGAATTTATGTTCACTCGCCAAACCTTTTGTCGCGCCAGGCTAGAGCGCCACGCAACCCACCTTTACGGAGTTCCTCAAGAAACGCTTTTTTGTCAATGCTCCCTTCTCCCTCAAGTTCCAAGTCAATCTCGAGACCGCGTTCTAGTGCTCTAGCCATACCAGCAATTTCCATAGTCTCGTTGATTTGTTGCTTGGTACGTCGCATTACCATGGGGTCTACTACTGCTATAGCACGCGCCATTCCCAGCGCAGTTGGTAATACCTCATCATCAGAGACCACTTGATTAACCATTCCAAGATCGCAGGCTTCTTGAGCGCTCAACTGATCTTTTCCAAGAAAAGCAATTTCCTTTGCTTTTTTTGGGCCAACAATCCAAGGGAGAAGCATTATCACGATGCCTGCGCCAAACTTGACCTCAGGCTCACCGAATGTTGCCGAATTTCCCGCTATCGTAATATCGCAAGCCATTGCGAGTTCGCATCCACCTGCGAGCGCTGGTCCGTTAACAGCCGCGATAGTGGGTTTTTTCAGATTCCAAAAACGGATTACGCTGTCAAAGTTTTGTTGCAGTAGTGGGCGCCATGCCTCTATCCCTTTTGGCGTTTTTGCGGCCTGATCCTGGAGGTCAAAGCCGGAGGTGAAAGCCCTACCTGAGCCCGTTAAAACGACAACCCGACAAGACTTATCCTCCTCAATCATATCGCAGGCTGAGTCGATTTCGAGGAGCATTTTTTGGCTCATCGCGTTAAGGCGGTCTGGCCGATTGAGCGTTACTAACCAAATTGCATCTTGACGATCAATCGTGATTGTATCAAATGTCATGTGTCTGGGCCTCTATGATGACTCGGTTTCCTCAAGGTTCTGAGTAAATACTGCCCCCAAAACAACATATCATATCCCCTAGTTAGTTCAGGCGCAGTCTCCTGAAACTTTGCCTTTTTTGTGTGAAGCGACGCAAGTGATGAAATTCTGCTGGGTTTTTGTTTCTTGTTCATAAATGCTTTACTTGTGGCTGTACATGCTGGAGTCCAAAAACTTATGCTAGTTTGGTAAAGTCGAGGTCTGGAAAAATGTCTACTGTCTCTGTCATAATACCAACTTTTAACCGCGAGGGTTTTATCAAGCAATGTGTTGTCTCTGTATTACAGCAGTCAAAAAAACCAGATGAAGTGATTGTTGTTGATGACGGATCAAGTGACAAAACTTGGGATGTTCTGAGGGTACTTGGTTTTTCTGACTCAAAAGACGAGAGAAACTCACTCCGTTACATTTTTCAGAGGAATAAAGGTGTAAGTGCAGCAAGAAATCTAGGAATAAAAGCTGCAAAATATGGGTACATAGCGTTGCTGGATTCTGATGACTTATGGTTAGAAAAAAAATTGGAAAAACAGATCTCAAGTCTGGAGAGTCAGTCAACACGATACAGGTTAAGTCATACAAACGAAATATGGGTGAGAAATGGTGTTAGAGTAAATGCTGGTCTCAAGCATGAAAAAAGAGGTGGGGATATCTTTATTCAATGCCTCAAATTATGTTGTATATCGCCGAGTTCTTCATTAGTTGATCGCTCCGTTTTTGATGATTTTGGGTTCTTTGATGAAAACTTACCCGCATGTGAGGATTATGATTTTTGGCTTCGCTTTTGTGCTTTTGAGGATGTACATTTTGTAAACGAGTATTTGCTGATAAAAAATGGCGGCCACGACCAACAGCTCTCAAAAAAGCACTGGGGTATGGATAGATTTAGAGTTACCGCACTTGAAAAACTTCTAAAAGATCGACGTCTGAGCGAGTTTAAACGCAAGGAAACAACTCAAGAATTGATATTTAGGCTCCAAGTGTTAATTGACGGTGGGCGCAAAAGAAAAAAAGACGCGTTTGTAAAAAAGTTAGAAAAGAAAAAAACAACGTTGGAAGCAATGCTTTCACATGAAAGAAATGGTACAGTGTGAATAATACAAATCGGGAATTTAAGTTCTTTTGGGTTGTCGCTTTGCGGTCTGAGGCTAATGCACTGATAAAAAAATTTAACTTAAAGAGTTTTTCAAACCACTGTAATTTTCCGATATATATAAATCGCAAAAATGGTCACGCCCTTGTGATATCAGGTGTTGGGTCTATCAAATCTGCTGTAGCCACGATGTATTTGAATAAGACTTTTAACCCTGGTCAGGTTGTTGCATGGATTAATATTGGAATAGCAGGCCATTTTCAAGGGCCTGTAGGAACGCTGTTCCAAGTAATAAAAGTGGTCAACAATGATAATGGCAAATCCTTCTTTCCGGGCCTAAGGTTTCCTAAGTTAGCAAAGGCCGCAGAGCTTTACACCGTAAGCTCTCCTGAGAATGAATTTACTTTGCCAGTTCTATACGACATGGAAGCTGCTGGTTTTTGTGAGATTGCGCCAAGTCTTTCTTGTAACGAACTTACTTTTGTTTTGAAAATAGTCTCAGATACATCGGAGCAGTCGCAATCATTAATAACAAAAAAAATGATTGCTGATCTTTTTAACAAGAACTCTGACATGATTGATAATTTATTGCAGGCTGTTGTTAAAATTGTTGACCGAGAGAGGGCTAGATTGGGAGATCCAATAGAAATGGACGGGATAATGTGCTCGCTGCATTTCACAGAAACAAACCGACTTAGATTTCGAAAAATTTATAAAAAGTGGTGGTGTTTATTTCCCAACAAGTCTCTAGCCGACAGAGCAAAAAAAGCATCATCTGCACACGACCTAATGCAAAGTATGGAACTGGACATTGCTACAGAAGCACAAACTTGGAAATTGAAATGATCGAAACTGTGTTTGTCGAAAGTCAAATAATTGATCATCCGATCACTAAACGTGTTCTTTCATGTCTTCCAAAAGCTGATTTACTCAACATTAATCGATATCAAGAACTGTTCAATAAAAGGCAGCAAAACTTTCGTCTCCAAAAAGAAAAGCCTGCACTGATTTTGGCTAAGAAGCACGATAACTTTGTGTTGCCTGCGCCTTCTGGTTTTGGAATGGACTCTCAAAAGAACTTCTATTTTTCACACATGTATAATTGTATTTATGATTGCCGCTATTGCTTCTTGCAAGGAATGTATTCCTCAGCCAATTATTTGTTGTTTGTCAACTTCGAAGACTTTTTTAGATCGATATCGGAAACTATCCAAAATAATGCAGGCTCATCACTAACCTTTTTTTCAGGTTATGATTGCGACTCTCTTGCTTTTGAAAAAATTACCAGTTTTGCGCAACATACTCTGAGTTTTTTCAAGGAACATCCTGAAGTTGAGTTTGAGTTGAGAACCAAGAGTGTGAATATTGAAACATTATTGAATCTGGAACCCATCTCAAACTGCGTCGTTGCCTTTAGCTTGTCTCCTGAGAGCGTGGCTGACGTTCTTGATAAAAAAGCGCCAAGAGTAAATAAACGAATCCGTGCTATAAAGAAGCTCGCAAAATCTGGATGGCTTGTTGGTTTACGATTAGACCCGTTGATATTTTGTGAAAATTGGAGAGGACTCTATTCTGAGCTTATAGAAGAGATTATGGCTGATTTAGAAATCACAAACCTGCACTCGGTTAGTTTTGGACCGTTAAGATATCCAAAAAAAATGTATAACACGATTGCGGCTTTGTACCCTGAGGAGAAGCTGTTTGCATTTCCAATGCAAACAAACGGGCAACTGGTTTCCTACGGACCTGAGATTGAAAATGAGATGGCAACTTACATTCAAGACGAATTAAAAAAATATCTTGGAGCGGATAGGATATTCCAATGTTTAATATGAAATGGATACCAAGGAAACATTCAATTGCATAGGATTGCTGTTGTTACGGGAAGTTCAAGTGGCATTGGGAGGGCAACTGCCACTCGGCTTTTAGAAGCAGGCTTTACGGTAATTGGCTTGGCTCGACATCATAACCAATCTGGGATGAGTCATGATCGTTATCATCCTTGCACAGCGGATTTTTCTGATATTGAGGAATTAGATAAAATTGCCGCGGATATTTCAAAAGATCATCCAGAAATTAGTGTGTTAGTTTGTAATGCAGGCTTTGGTGATTTTAGGCATCTTGAAAATTTTTCGTATAAGCAAATCCAAGAATTTCTAAATGTAAATTTAGTCGCCCACATTGTTCTCTGTCGCCACATGGCCAGCGGCATGAAAAAGCTTGGGCAAGGAGATATCGTCATAGTTGGTTCGGAAGCAGCTTTGATAGGCAAAAGAAAAGCAACGCTATATTCAGCGGCCAAATTCGGGATCCGTGGCTTTGCTCAATCTTTGAGAGATGAGGTGGGATCATCTGGTCTAAGAGTTTGTCTAATTAATCCTGGCATGGTCAGGAGTGCGTTTTTTAATGACCTAGATTTTGAGCCTGGTAACTCTCCAGAAAATGCTATAGAGCCAGATGATATTGCAAAAGTAATTGTTGAGACGGTTGGGACGCGGAAGGGCACCGTGATTGACGAAGTTAATTTATCGCCAGCATCAAAAGCCATTTATTTTAAAAATAAAAGATTATGAATTCAGAACAATTAGGCCCATACCCTGAAGATCGTATGCTCAAATTCCAGCCCCGAAACCAACTTTTTCAATTTGTGACAATTAATAAGCTGACATAATTTTGAGATAGAAATTGGCTTGCATGACATTGGGGCGTGACCCTTGAAGCGTTTAGATTGCGGTTGCTTGCTATATGATCAAGGCTTTTTTCTTCCTTAGCTACGCAAATTATTGGAACGTCGGTAAACTGAGACCGATCCAAATAAAATTGATCCCACCGATCACGGTCATTATGTCAACCAAAATGCCATGAGAGTTGTTGTTCATTCCGCGTAAAAACCTGCGACCGATAATGTTGCCTGGCAAGGTTGCGGCGCCTGCTAATAAACCGACTAAAATTATTTCTTGGGTCATCAAGCCAACACTGCCATACGTTACCACCCGCGTGGCGTTTGTCAGGGTGGCAATGACAGCCATTGTGGCGACAAAACTGGTTCGGGAAAGTCCGTAACCAAGCATAAAGGGAATGAGCAGCATGCCAGGCCCAACAGCTGATCCTGCCAAAAATCCAAAAACACCACCGATGCAACTCAGAGTAAGGGGAGATGTTTTTACCGATTTTGATTTTGCCCATCTTCTCAATGGAATAGAGATAAGCACGACGCTGCCGAGTAATAATGCGATTGCATTGGCCTCAAGCTGCGCATAGGTAAGCCCTCCAACAACAACCATTGGCAGCGCTGGTAAAGTGATCCGAAAGAAAACTTCACTGTGGAAATCAACGCGGTTTACCCAAGACCGTGAAAAGCTTCCAATCGTTAACATGACTCCTAAAACAGGCATAATTGTGGTGATGCCAACAATAGGTGTCAGAAAGATTGCCGGTAACAATCCTCCAGCTACACCAGTAACACCTGAAATACACGCGGTAATAAAGGCAATCAGCACGATAAGGAGGAGTTCGAAAGGTTCCAATATTTTGTGATCCTTGCCGCCAATTGGGCAGTTAATTTGTTTATGTTTTTCATGCTTGAGGCTGCTGATCAA
>QBYK01000017.1 GCA_003282865.1 SAR116 cluster bacterium AG-325-I21
GACACAATTATCTGTCGGTGTGAGGCTGTTACCAAGGCGGATATCACCACTGCCCTTGGCAGTGGCGCGACAGGACCAAACCAGCTAAAGGCTTTTAGCCGCGCTGGTATGGGGCGTTGTCAGGGGCGCACTTGTGGGCTGATTGTCCAAGAAATGATCGCTAATCATACTGGCCAATCAATGGAAGCGATTGGCTATTACCGCTTACGCCCGCCGGTAAAGCCAATTACGTTGGCCGAGCTTGCCAGCTTAGAGGGTGCATGGCCACAGTAAATGACGTCACAGTTAAGGTTAGAAGAAGCACGGCAGCCTCAACGAGGCCTGTTGTTATAATAGGTGCTGGCATCCAGGGCTGTGCAACGGCTTTTTTTCTTAGCCAGCGGGGGCAATCGGTTATTGTACTCGACAAGGACCACGTTGGGCGCCATGCGTCGGGGGTGAATGCTGGCGGAGTTAGACGTCTCGGACGTGACATTAATGAAATACCACTGTCACTTGCGGCGATGGATTGGTGGCACCAGATCGACCAATTGCTCGATATTGAGGATGGGTTTCATCAACAATTCTATGTCAAAGTGGCGCTTGATAACGCAGGTGCCAGCCTTGCTGGGAGTCGTATACAGCAATTGGAAAAAGCTGGATTTAAGCATGAAATTTGGGTGGAACCTGAACAGCTTCATCGGCGTATTCCGCATTTGACGAAATCCATTATTGGAGGTGTGCTTGTCGAGGGCGATGGTTGGGCTTTGCCATGGAAGATTACTCGTGCTTTTTATGAACAGGCGGTTAAACTTGGTGCTGAATTCCGGATACCAGTTAGCGTGCAGTCAGTGGATTATGTTGGTGACCATTGGCAGGTTACGACTAATGCTGGCAGGCTGGAGACGGACAATGTAGTCAATTGCGCTGGTGCATGGGGGGCGCAGATTGCAAAAATGGTTGGTGATGACATGCCGGTTAAGGCACATGCCCCAATGCTAGTTATTACCGATCAACAACCTATGTTTCTTGATGCGGTTATTGGAGTTATGGGAGGCACATTGTCACTCAAACAACTTGATAACGGTTCAATGGTGATTGGTGGTGGTATGCGGGGTGTGGCAGATCCAGACCAAAATAAAACTCAGCTTACCCCTATTGGTCTCAGCAAATTTGTCATGACGGCAGGTCGGGTTTTCTCGCATTTGCGCGATGTTTCAATCCTGCGGGCATGGGCCGGAATTGAGGGCTATACTGCTGATAATCTGCCCTTTATCGGAAGGGGTAGACAACCGGGAATTATTCATGGATTTGGATTCTCTGCGCATGGGTTTCAGCTTGGCCCGGGAGTTGGAGAGGTGCTCGCTGATCTTGTTATGGCCCGCCAGCCACGGGTTGATCTCTCGTCATTTGCGCCGCACCGTTTTTCAAAGCTGCCGTAACCTGGCATTGCTCAAAACCAATCATTTTGTCGTTGTTTTAAACTTGTCTTGAATCGCATAAAAATTCATTGCCAATGGTAGGAACCATGGATCGCCGGAATAAAATGGCATTGTGCGGAATGGCACGCCCTGGAAGACACTGTCCTGCAGATCATCAAGTACCATATGCGCTGCTTTTTGTCCCAGCCAGCGAGCCCATACGGTTCCCGAACCGCAAAAGCCAGCTGGGTAAATAACCCCGTCATGCACGGCCAGCTTTGGTAACTGGTCAAACGGGAAAGCCACAAAGCCAAACCAATGATTTGAAATAGAAACTCCGGAAAGTTGTGGAAAAATTGAAGTCAGACCACTAATCAGACGATCGCGCGCCTTAGTTGGGTCTGGGCTCATTCGGCGGCCCCCTAATAGAATTCTTTTACCATCAGGTGATGGCCGGTAATAATGTCCAAGCTCTAGCGCTTCGCTATACATGTTTAACCCTGGCATCAAGCTTCGCACCATGTTTTCACCGAGTTCTTTGGTTGCGATCATTTCAGAAATTACTGGCACTAAACGGCGGCGCAGCCATGGTTGTCCTTTATCAGTATAAGCATTTGTGGCACTGATAACGTGACCGGCACTGATTAACCCTCGACTGGTTTCGACGCGGAAGTCCGATGTTGTTGACGTTTGATTTGTCTTGCTAACTGAAAGCACTTTGGTTTGGGTTGAAATCTTGACGGACTCGGCTAGCGCAATCTTGCACATGCCGTTTAACAGTTTTGCTGGATGGATGCCGCCGATATCATCCCGCAAAATGCCTCCGCAATAGCGCGATGTGTCAATATAATCGGGTAAGTCCGCTCGCTCGAAAACTTTGGTTTTGATATTAAGGAATACATTGAGCTTTTCGGCGGCGCGTTTCATGCTCTCAAATGAATCTGGGCGTAAGGCACCAACCAATCGCCCACAATTTTGCAAGTCACATTCAATTTTTTCTGCCTTTATGAAATCAAAAAGGTCTTCACGCGCGGTTTTTCCTTCGCGGTAAAATGCCGTTGCTTTTTCCTTACCAAATTTTTTGGTGAGTTTATCGAGTGAGACTCGGAGGTTACCGCTTGTTATGCCTCCGTTACGCGTTGAAGCCCCCGATCCAATCTGATCGCGTTCAAGAATAACCACATCAAGTCCAGCTCTCGCCAGTGGTATTGCGGCTCCAAATCCAGTATAGCCGCCGCCAATAATTACCACATCAGCGCGCGTTGGCCAGCTATCCATTTCAAAGTCCTGGGGTGGTGCGGCAGCCCACCAATAGGGTTCACTAGAAATATTTGTCATGCCAGCATCCACTTCTGTCGTGGTTTGATAGGCTTGTTTGGCCGATGGATATAGTTCATGCAAATGCAAATTGATAACATTGGAAGCTTGCATTTTTTAGCAGATTTTGTTGGAGAAGCATGTAAAAATACGTCAGGGATACCATTTATCTGCAAATACTATTTATTTTTCACGACTTCTTGGGGAAATCAACCAATGATACGTATTCTGCTAATCGTTATAATTCTTATCCCTTTTAATCAGTCAGCTATAGCGCATAAATGCATCTTAACTGGCAATAGCGTGGCTGAAATCACGGTATATAATGCGTGTAAAAATGATCTTGCATTTGGAAATGCTAGCCATGACAGCGCAGCATTAACTATATCGCCTGAAACATCAGACTACATCGAAAACTTGGAGGCAGAAAATGAGTCTTTAAAGGCTAAACTTCTACTTTTAAGAGGACGTTTAATCGATTTGGCGCGCATCCTTGATTAGGCATTTACATATTTTTTCCAGTGTTTGATGCTGCAATAGTTCTTTGACAATAATCACTGTACATAACAATCAGGCAGTTTGAGAAATTGCCCGACTTTCTCTCTTGCGTTTCGGTTACCCTCGCGACTCGCAACCAAGTGATAATTCCGTTTTTTGAATTACAGAGCAAAAATGACAAAACCTATTGCCACAATCTTGGTCCTTTGCGGGGCCTCATTGAGGAGCTTCGTCGGAGTGTTAATACGATTGCTTGATGACGCAACTGATTTTCAAATTTTATTCTATAGATCAATCAGCCTTAAATTGGTTGTGTTTGTGGTAATTTGTATCCGGCGCAAAGCTAACCCGCTAACCTTTTTCAAATCAATTGACAAGCATGACCTCTTAATGGGCGGTTGGCTTGCGGCTGCTTTTACCACATATATTTTTGCCATGTTGTTAAGTTCAGTCGCATCAACTTTGCTGATTATCACAGTTGCCCCTTTTCTTGCCGCAGTTATTGCGTGGAATTGGATTGGGGAAATACCCCGCTTGGTGACATGGCCAACCATGACTGTTGCAACCTTTGGTATCGGTTTGATGGTTTATGATGGTGCTAACCTCGGTTATTCACTTGGCAATATCTGTGCGTTTATATCCGCATTTTGCTTTGCCGTTATGTTGGTGGTGGCAAGGCGTAGCCGGAAGATAGATGTGTTAGGTGGTACTTTTATGGCTGGAGTTTTTAGTATCCTGCTTGGAGGTTTAACTTCGCTTATTTTTGATGGCGATTTGGCAATCAGCCAATTGGACATTTTGATAATATCATTTATGGGCGCTTTCACTATTGGAATAGGAATAGCCTTAATAACAACGGGGACTGCTTACATCCCTGCTGGCGAGGTGAGCTTGTTAGTGCTGATAAAGATTCCTCGGTCTAATTTGGCCTTGAGTGTTCTTGGATGAACCAGTCACTAATTATGAGGTCGTTGGTGGAACAATCACACTTCTTGCCGTTATGGTATTCACAGTTTATGCCAGCAATTCAAAAGGGCGGCCTGGGCGTGAGGGACTCTGACCCATGATCATAGCTGATGTAGAATAAGACAGGTGTGCTTTCAATGACGGCACTTACATATACCGCTTCTTGGAGGTTTTGGCTAATTTTTACGCATCATGGGTAAATGGTAATACCGCTACCGATGCTCTGCGGGCTATTCCATCAGGCGTATGAACCATCAGTGAGGTGCCAATGTCCCAATGCGATCGTGCGATCATTGAAAGACCAATATTACAGTCAAAACGTGGTGAAAAAATTCCTGATGTGATTTGCCCAACTTCCTCCCCGTCAAGGGTTGTTAACGGAAATGGTTCGCCGCAGGGTGGCGCCTTACCTCCACCAAATCGAACCCCACTAAGCCGCTGGGTAGGACCAATGTTGGCGATACGCTGCAGTGCTGTTTTACCAATGTAATCAATTTCACCGCCAAGATGGCATAGCCGGCCAAAACCACATTCGAAGGGATTATTAGCACGAGTAAATTCATTGCCATACGACATCAGCCCGCCTTCAATTCGCTCAATCAGATTAGGACAACCGGGGGCTATGTTATACTTTTGGCCTTCCTCCCAGATCATGTCCCAAAGAGCTGTGCCAAGGTGGCCGCCTTGAAGGTAAATTTCAAAACCACCCTGCTTGCTATAACCGGATCGGGCAATCAACTGGCGTGTGTCCAGAAAATCAAACATCGCAAAGCCAAAGTATGGCAAATCATGAATTTTATGGCCGAATAGGTTAGCCATTAATGCAATTGCTTTTGGGCCTTGGACGGCTAGGGGAGAGACATCTGGCTCTTCAATTTGAACGTCAAGGCGCATGCCATGTGCCAATCCTTTTGCCCATAATAGTATATCGGAATCGGCAATTGACAACCAGAACCGGTCATTATCCAGTTTTTGCAAGACTGGATCATTTAGCATGCCAGCCGCGTCATCAATTAGTGGAATATATAGCCCTTGTCCAAACTGTGCTTCACGAAGGTCTCGTGGCGTCATTGACTGAACCAGCTTTGATGCATCGGGCCCTGTAATTTCAACCTGACGTTGACAGCTAACATCCCAGATTTGCACATTTTCGCGAAGATGCCAGTAATCATCCTCAACTGATGAAGCGAAGGCCTTGGGTAACAGCATATGATTTACAACACTGAACCCGCGCACGCCGTGCGCTTCAACACGGTCGGTATATGGTGTTCGCCTGATGCGGCGCGACATGTTCAAACCCGATTGACTCATTTGGCTCCAGTCTACCTTTTAATTTTATGATTAATGGCCTTAAATCTATAGGTCAACTGGACCACCAGCAGGAATAGCTGTTGGGCGACATGATTACGGGGATATGGTAGCGCGCTTCAGGGTCTGGCATGGTAAAGCGAATAACAATTTCCTCGAGTATCTGAACGCTACCGCGCGGCGACAACTGTCCTTTAAAGTAGGCACCGCTAGCAATCAACATTTCATATTTTCCACCCGCGATAGCATCTACATCTTGGATAAATCGACCGCCATCATCGCTAAAAGCTGCAAAGACTGTTTTCCGACCCTCAGCCACATCCATATGAACCAGTTTTACGCCAACGGCGGCCGCATGAGTGCCATTGGTGCCGTCGAGAAAGTGCGATGAAAGCACTGCCATTGCTCTCTACCCCCGGTCTGGCTATTCAATCGACGCTTTATCGCGCTTGGATGTTGTGGCCAATACAATTGGACTAATTACGCCCTTTACTTTGACGTTCACACACGCCGTTTTTCCACTGGCAATCGCTCTTTTTACCGCGGGGACAATATCTTTCCGCCGCGTGACAAGTTCGCCGTGTCCACCAAGTCCTTCAAACATCGTATGAAAAGGGATATCACGGAAATCAGTTGCATAATGAGTACCGCTTTCAAATAGGCGTTCTTGCTGCTGAGAGATACAATCAAGGCCCCCATTGTTATCAATAACCACGGTGATGGGCCGGTTTTCTTGAAACGCTGCCTCTATCGATAGGCCACCGGATAGGAACGCTCCATCACCGCTGATCAGAACGACATTTTTATCCTGGTGTATATTTTTTGCCGAAACGGCGAAAGACACGCCAACGCCAAGTAGACTAAATGTTCCCGGATGGAGAATGCCCCCCAGTTTCTTACCTTGGTATCCAGCAAGATTAACTGCAATTTCCGACCAGAAATGTGTATTCCCCCCATCAATCACAAGCCAATCCTCATCACCCATTGCTTGCTGAACGTCCATTGCCAATTGCAGCGGGTGAATGCGGCCACCAAAGTTGGGGGCGTTGGAGTCTTCAGCAACATCTGCGAGCATTTTTGTTACCCATTCGCCACGACGTTTGCGGTTCAAATCATACCAGCTTCTATCGACGGTGAAATCTGGGCTATCGCTAAGTGCAATCAAGGCTTTTAAAAAAGCGCTAGGGTCACTAAGAAGTGTAAAATCGGCCGCGCGGTTAAAGTCAATTTCTTCATGCGAGCCATTGATGCAGACAAGTTGTGTTGTATCGGGAAACAGAGGTGCATTTCCAAAATTCATCTGGTTATCAAGGCGGGCACCCACCATTAGAACAAGATCTGACTCGTTGAACGCATCGGCTGAGGGATGATATTGATGGACATCAGCAAGCCCCATATAGGCTTCGCATTCTTCGCCAAGCAATTTCTGGTGATACGGAATGTTAAATACAGGAATACCAAGGGTGCGCCCGGCTTCTTCCAGGTAGGCCTCGGCGCATGACCACCATACGCCGTGCCCACCAATGAGGACTGGGCGGCTGGCAGCCTCCAGCTTTTTTAAAACTATTTCCAGGCGCGATGGGTCTGGCCAAGCACGAGATGGTGCCTGCGACGTTAAATCAAACGGGCGTTCTTGGCGCCCGGCATCTTCAGGAAAAGATGAAAACATCAGATCGACGGGTAGGCTTAGATGCACTGCACCCGGGTAGCCGTTAGTGGCAATCTTGTAGGCGCGGTCGACAAATTCATTGATTCGGTCGCCCTCTGTTATGGTGGCACTGTATTTTGTCAGTGGAGCGGCAATTGCGACATCGTCAATCTCCTTGAATCCACCGGAGCCTTGGCGTTTTAGCGTGCTTGAACCGGTAACAAAAATAACAGGAGAGCGTTCACCCCATGCCTCCATCATTGCCGGAACAGCATTGGCAAATCCCTCTGGCCCAACAAGGCAAACCGCTGGCTTGCGAGTAATGCGTGTGTGTCCATCGGCAAAATGGCCGGCAACCTGCTCATGCGGGCAGTTGATCACCTTCATCTGACATTCCATGAAACCTTCTAGGGCAGGATTGCAGAAGCCGCCAGACAAGGTAAAGACATGTTCCACTCCTTTTTCCTGAAGGGCCCGGGCCAATAGAGCTCCCCCGCGTATTCTTCTCGACTCACTCATTCGGCGGCCCTTCCTGACATAACAGTATTTGGAAGATTGCTCGGGTGTTTTGCAAGGCAGGTTTCGTCAATCATGTTTGGTCGCTGTTGACCAATAAGCCCCATGACCGCGCTCGTTTCACGACTAATCATGTCAATAACATTAGATAGCCCAGTTCCTCCACCTGCTCCCAGCCCGTACATGGCACTGCGGCCAAGCATAACAAAATCTGCGCCTGTGGCTAGCGCTTTGACAACGTGTTCGCCGTTACGAACCCCACTGTCAAAAATCAATGGTATGGTTGGACCAACAGCTTGTTTTATTTCCAGCAATGATTCGATTGCTGGTGGTGCGGCATTCAGCTGACGGCCTCCATGGTTAGAAACATAGATTGCATCAGCGCCCATTGATTTTATACGAATTGCGTCATCCGAATGTTGCACACCTTTCACGACTAACTTGCCATGCCAGCGGTCGCGTAAAGTGACGAGAAATGACCAATCGGCCTCGGCCCGACTCGCATTACGCACAAACGTTGTATTGTTGCTGGACGTAGCATAATTCATTGGACGTGGCATGCCGTTGCGAAGCGCATGTGCCAAAGTTGCCATGGACCATTGCGGGTGTGTCGCCAAATCCCATAGTTGTTGGAGGCCCCAGCGCATTGGAAAGGTAAAACCGTTTCGAAGGTCCCGTAGCCGCACTGATGGGATTGGCACATCAACCGTTAATATCAGCACTTCATAAGCTGCCGCGGCGGCTCGATCGACCAACTCATTGACAAAATCACCAGACTGGTCAGCATAAAGCTGGAACCAGGCGTGCCCCTCGGCGATTTCATTAATTTGTTCCAAAGTCATTGAGGATGCGGTTGAAACGCAGAGTGGCATTTTCCGTCGTGCTGCCTCGACCGCCAAATCCCGGTCAGCACCGGGCCATGCAAGGCCGCACATTCCCATTGGCGCAATGCCAAAAGGCAGACCGGTCTCAAGACCAAGGACAGTGCTGGAAAGACTGCGGTCGCTGACATCAACAAGAACACGCGGCATCAGCCGTATCTCATCAATGGCTGCTGAATTTAAACCGCATAAAGTTTCATCCCCAGAAGATCCATCAATGAAGTCAAACATCATCCGTGGCAAGCGCTTTCGCGCCTGTTGCCGCGCATCATCAACCGAAAAAAGCTGTTTGCCCAAAACTTGACCCTTCAAATAATTGCACGAGATTTTAACAAACCGACAAAATATAATGCAAATATAATTATTGGATGAATTGATAGAAAAAAGTTATCATTGAGACTTTAGGAGATGTTAATGAATTTTAGACAGCTAAAGGCATTTGATACCGTTATGCGACTTGGCTCGATCACAGGTGCGGCAAAAGCATTAAATGTCTCTCAACCAAGTGTTACTCGGTTGGTTCGCGAGTTGGAGACGCACGTGGGATTTGCTTTGTTTATGCGTCGTGGACGCGGCGTTGCAGCAACGGTTGAGGCTCGTCGTTTTCATCAGGCAGTCGAAAGTGCATTTTTAAATATTGAACGCCTCGATGATTTGGCCTCAACAATTCGCAAAACCGCAGTGGGTAAACTTTCAGTCGGGGTCACCCCAACATTTTCGTTGTCGCTGCTCCCAGACGTCCTTGGCCAGCTTCGGAAGGAGGAAGATGACACGCATACAATCGTCTATATTCATAATACGCCTGCAATTGTCGATGCAGTGCGCCTACAACAGTTTGACATTGGTATCGTGTCGCGATCACCACCCTACACTGGAGTCTATAGCCTTTACCAGACAGAGGTAAATTATGTTGCTCTTGTCCCTCAAAATCATCCCCTTGCGGCATCAACGGACAGATTGGATTTGCGTGAGGTTGCTGGTCGTGAGGAATTCATTACCTTTGGCAATGTCTATCCGCTAGAAATGCAGGGTATGGATGAGGATTTAGCGATACAGTTTCAAAGCAAGGCAAAGTTCAGTGTGGCGAACGTTTTGGCAGCGACTGCTCTTGCTCGAGCGGCTGGGGTACCAGCTTTGGTAGATCCGTTTTCGGCTCGCATGTCGGCTAGTGGAGGTGGCATGGTTATTCGTCCAATCCAACAAAAGCTGACATATCATATTGGCATTATAACACGCGGTATTGAGGTCATGACTCGTGAAACACGCCAATTGGCCGATGCGATAATTAGCAGGTTTGAGACTGACCCACTCATCGTTGCTGGTGGTCAATCTTGACGATTTACACCAAGCTGTGTTGAGAGAACGGTGCAGAGTCGGTTGTCACTCTCCCTATCAATGTAGTAGGCGCGATGTGATACCAGAATGTCATGTCACTTGATATCCAAGAGCAATTGGCTGTACGTCGACCTTGTTTCGATTGGTTTTGACCGAATATGCATTTGCCGTAGCCCCGCGCGCGCTAATTATGTTGGTGACGATCCCTTCACATATATGGACGGCGACTCCATCATCAATAGCCAAGCCAGCGGCTAGGCGGCCATTGGCAATCTGCCGCTCAAAAGCGCTTTTGCGGGACGGTTCGTTGCTGAAATGCGGGCAAACACTGCCACCCAATAGGCCAAGGCCTGTATAGAGGGCATAGCCATCTTTGGCGGAACCCAATAACAACTGGGAAAACCAACAAATCGCTCCAGCACTTACACCGCTGAGAATAAGGCCGTTATGCGCTGATTGAATGAGAATTTTGTCAATGCCCGTTTTCTGCCAATGGGCCAGCATTTCCATGGTGGCTCCACCACCAACATAAAGGATGTCCAGACCATTCAAAAAAAAAGTTGTCTCGGCAAGATTTGCGTCAAGAGGTAGTGCTGCTAGGTTCGCGCAGCCATCAAAGCGTTCGTAAAACCTGGCAATCTTGGCAGGGTTATCATTGCTTGCGTGACCGATATATCCAATCCTGACTTTGGCAATTGGTCCCGCCAAAGCCAGAAGGTGATCTTCAAGAATTGCGTCTTGTGGGTAGTTATCTTTGGGATGGGTAAACCCGCCCCCACCTACAGCAAAAATTTGCACTGGGTTACTCAATCTCCGCTCTTTTCAATAATAGTTTCTTATTATAGTTGAATCATTCCACGTCGGATAATAAGTTGCATTTCAAATAACCATAACAACATATTTGTGTTGAAGATCAATTTGCTTGAACAATGCATAATAAGCAATTCGAATGTAAGGAATGAATATATCTGTTTTTTGTATGAAAGCATTCGGAAATTATATTTGTTATCGTTTACTTGGAAACTCATACTTCATCGGTTAAAAGGGAAAAAAAAGTTCGGGGTCATAGGGTCATGAACGTCTCCGAAAAAATCGATAGCGTGTCCCGGCTAATGCGTGAATTGTGTATAGCCTGGTCAGATGTTATGAGGAGGAATAATCAATGAAAAAATGGCTTATCGCGTCAGCAATGACGGCGGCGTTAGTTGGAACGAGCGCAATTGCCGCCCCGAGTGGTACGTTCAAGCAAGCACATGAATACGGTTATGGTGACAAATCAAGCCTGGACCCAGCATCGCGTGGCCGGGTAATGCAGATTACTGAAAAACTTATGAGTCGGTTAATCCGCCCTGATATGAAAGGATCACCAAGCCCAGATTTGGCAACTTCATGGAGCGCCAATGGCGCGGCGACTGAATGGACGATGAAATTGCGCACAGGTGTAAAATTTCATGATGGAAGCGCATTTGATGCGGGTGATGTTATCTACACTTTCAATCGCGTTCTAAACCCAGAAAATAAGTCACCGGCCCGCTCAGCGATCAAGATGATCGAAAAGATGGAAGCGATTGATAGCGCGACTGTAAAATTTTCGCTATCTACACCTTTTGCCGACATGCCGCTACAGCTGATGGATTATCGTTTGCGGATAATTCCAGAGGGCTCTGGCGATAGCATCGCCACTTCCGGTATTGGTACTGGTCCATTCAAGCTGGTTTCATTCGACGCAGCTGGTGTAACCAAGTTGCAAGCCAACATGGATTATTGGGAGGGTGCACCGGGCGTTGCTAAGATGGAAATAATTGGTATTGGCGATGGACAGGCCCGTATGCAGGCACTGCTTGGTGGACAGATTGATTTTGAAAATACTGTCACCAATCAGCAAAAACCCATGTTTGCTAGCAGTAATAAATTTAAGATGATGGAAGTGCCAACCGGTAACTGGCGTGGTCTTGTTTTTCGAACAGACGTTGCGCCATTCACAGATGTGCGTGTTCGTCAGGCAGTCCGTATGGCAGCCGATCGTGAAGATTTGGTCAAGTTGATAATGGGCGGAGCGGCATCTATTGCATGTGACACACCGGTTAAGCCTGACGATCAGTATCGCGCTGATATAAAATGCCCACAGGATATTGCTGGTGCAAAGAAGTTGCTGTCTGACGCCGGATATCCAAATGGAATTGATGTTGACGTTTATGTAGCAACGCTTGAGCCAACATGGCCGATTTTGGCAGAGGCCTATCAGCAGCAGGCCGCAAAAGCGGGCATCCGTGTTACCATAAAGCAGGTCCCATCCGACGGTTATTGGAAGGATACATGGATGCAGAAAAGTGTGTCAGCCACTCGCTGGAACGAGCGCCCGGCAGATTCTGCGCTCCATGAGATCTATCTTTCGACCGCTAAATGGAATGAGTCTTATTACAAGGATGCCGATTTTGATGCGATGCTCGCAAAAGCACGTCGTGAGCTCAATTTTGAAAAGCGAAAAGCGCTTTATGTTGGGGCGCAAGAGCACCTGTATGAGACCACTGGTACCCTAATCCCTTATCATGTCTCTAAGTTGTATGTCATGAATTCACGGGTTAGTGGTATTGATGCAGTGGAGAATCATACTATTCGGTGGAATAAAGTAACGGTCAAATAAGCGTTTAATATCGTTTCCTAGACTACGTAGTGGGCCAGTGACCAATTCTGATTAAAATCGGTTTTGCACTGGCCCTTTCATCACCTGCCAATCCGACCAATTGCAAATAGGGACACAGTCGATGCTGTTGATGTTGATCAGACGGGTCCTCCTAGGGCTTGTAACAGTTTGTATTGTGTCTTTGATTATTTTTGCGGGTGTGGAAATCCTGCCTGGTGATGCGTGTACTCAGTTTTTGGGTGAATATCAGGCGGATGATGAACTGCTGGCGCAGTGTCGGAAGGACCTTGATTTGAACCGACCAGCGATTGATCGCTTTGCTGAATGGGCTGGAGGAGCTATGACTGGCGATCTTGGCCTTGCGGTGGATGGCAAAACAAAGATCAGCTTAATTGTAGGGGACCGTTTGCAGAATTCTCTTCTGCTGGCGCTATGTGCAATGGGTATTGGCGTGCCCTTGGCGCTGATGCTGGGAGTCATCACAGGATTATGGCGTGACCGTATGCCTGATTTGATTGGATCCACATTGGCTATCTTTGCGATGACCATTCCTGAATTTGTGTCGGCAACCTTATTAATCCTGATTTTTAGTATCTGGCTTGGATGGCTTCCCGGTATTGTTTTAACCTCAGCCAGTGCACCAGCTGCTGAATTTTTCCCCGAAATCTTGTTACCTGTCATCGTTTTGTCGTTGGTGATGTGTGCCCACATCATGCGGATGGTTAGATCATCCGTGATTGAGGTCATGGCCGGGGACTATATACAAATGGCAACGTTAAAGGGTGTTCCATATTGGCCTATGGTGTTCCGACATGCGTTACCGAATGCGCTATTACCCGCAATTAATGTGGTTGCGTTGACAATCGCATGGTTGCTAGGCGGGGTTGTGGTAATTGAGGTGGTGTTTAATTATCCTGGGCTTGGTAGGTTGATGATTGATTCCATCTCTGATCGTGATTTGCCAGTAGTTCAGTCAATCGCACTAATTGTTGCTAGTGTTTATGTTTGTGTGAATCTGGCAGCAGACCTTTTAACTATGCTGGCCAATCCAAAGCTGCGCACAATGTATACGAGGAAATAATGACTAGCGTGGCGCATCAAAAGCTTCAAACAGGGAGTCGTGCGGCTGTCATTTTTAAGGATTTGGTGTCACGACCATCTGGCTCGATTGGGCTTTCATTGGTGATCTTCCACGTTGGGTTGGCACTCATTAGTCCGTTAGTTGTCCCATTTGATTACAAATTACAAAACTCTGCATTAATGCTAAGCCAACCAAATGCAATTCACTGGCTCGGCTCTGATCATCTGGGGCGGGATGTATTCTCGCGGACCCTTATGGGTGGACGTGAGGCATTGTTGGTTACAGGCGTTGCTACTCCGCTAGCAGTGATTTGGGGTGGTTTTGTGGGTATTATGTTCGGGCTTGTCGGTGGGCGGGTCGACGAGGTTTTGATGCGCATTGTTGACGCTTTTTTGTCGCTGCCATGGATTTTGAAAATGCTGGTGCTAATTGTCACATTTGGAACTGGTATTGAAGTTTTGATCCCCACCCTTGCGTTTTTCTATGGCATTCCGGTTATCCGTATTGCGCGGGCTGCAACGCATGATGTAATCGCAAGAGACTTTGTATGGGCAGCCAAGGCGCGCGGACATGGCAGGGTTAGCATCATTTGGCGAGAATTGTTGCCGAATGTATTGGACACTTTGATGGTGGAGGGGGCAATGCGCTGGTCATGGATGTTGCTGGCCTTTTCATCACTTTCGTTTCTTGGCTTTGGTGTGTCCCCGCCAACTCCTGATTGGGGATTAATGATTTCGGATGCACGCGGCTTTATGTCATTTGCCCCCTGGGGTGTAATTGGCCCTGTGATTGCTCTTTCGTCGCTCATCATTGGTATCAATCTCACTGCCGATGCCCTTGCCAAGGCGCTTGGCATTGATCGCGCTCAGAAGGCGCCAATGTAATATGAGCAAGCAACCTTTCATAAGTGTGAAGGATTTATCAGTTGGCTATAATAGCAGAAGTGGCTCAACCATTGAGGTTTTGCGTAATGTCAGCCTCGATATAAATCGTGGGGAAAGCATAGGCCTCGTTGGTGAGAGTGGATCTGGCAAAAGTACGCTTGCACTGGCTGCGATGGGGTATTTCAAGCGTGGTTTGAGGGCGCTTGCTGGCAGTGCACATTTTGATGAAATTGATGTCCTGGCGCTCAATCGTGATGAATTACAGAAAATCCGTGGTGGCCGTTTGGCTCTTATTCCGCAGAATTCTGGTCAATCTCTCACACCAACAATGCGGATTGGACAACAAATTAATGAGGCTTTGCAACTTCATAGCAAAGTCAACGCGAGACAGTTTCAAAGCCGGGTTATTGAGTTGCTGGCACAGGTGAGACTGCCTGATCCAACTGCTCTCATTACCCGATACCCGCATGAATTATCAGGTGGTCAGCAACAGCGTGTGGCAATCGCTATGGCCTTGGCTGGCGAACCGGACGCGCTGTTGCTCGACGAGCCAACAACTGGGCTTGATGTGACAACTCAAGCGCATATTCTGGAATTGTTGCGCGAGCTTGCGCAAAAACGGAATATGGCGATGCTTTATGTAAGCCATGATCTGGGGGCTATTTCGCGCGTATGTGACCGGGTAGTAGTGATGTACGCGGGTGAAATTGTCCTAACTGGAACCGCGCGGCAGGTTCTACTTGCGCCACGCCATCCCTACGCGCATGGCTTGTTGACATCAATCCCGCGTTTGAATCAGACAAGCCTTCCGCTAGCCCTTGATGGACGCCCACCTATGCCGGGTGAGGCAATTAATGGTTGTGCTTTCGCTGATCGGTGCGCTCTCGTTGATGAAAAATGCCGGACGACACCGCCTGACCTGCATCCCATTCCCAGTGGCGAAAATGTTCGCTGTTTCAAAAGTGATATGATTTCGGATATGCCTGCTCTCAACGTTAAGGCTGGGCAGAGGAATAGTGCAAGGCCAGATGCTGAGAGTGCCGCACTTGGGCTTGAAAGTCTTGCGATTAGCTACGAAAAAAAGGATTGGTTATCATCGCTTTTGACGCCGGGCGCTACACCACGGCCGGCAACTGTTGATGCAATCAACATTAAGATTCAAAGAGGGGAAACATTGGGTCTCGTTGGTGAAAGTGGGAGTGGGAAGTCTACAATTCTAAAAGCAATTGCTGGGTTGATATCGCCAAGAGAGGGTGTTTTGACTCTCCATGATGATATCATTTTGACACCGCGTGTTGAAGACCGGCCAGCACCGACGCTGCGGCAAATCCAGTTAATTTTTCAAAATCCTGATGACAGTTTAAATCCGCGCCATACCGTGGCACAAATTCTGGCTCAACCATTACGACTCTATTACAGCCTCTCGGGGAGCGCGCTGCATGATGCCAGTGCGGACTTGCTTGAACGCGTTCGTCTTGGCGCGCATTATCTAGATCGGCTTCCAAGCCAGTTATCGGGGGGTGAAAAACAGCGTGTAGCCATCGCACGCGCGTTTGCCGCTGAACCCGAAATTGTGCTTTGTGACGAGGTAACATCGGCACTTGATGTTTCTGTACAGGCAGCAGTGCTGGACCTACTTGATGAATTAAAAACTCAGCAAGGCACAACCTATATTTTTGTTTCACACGATTTAGCAGTTGTGAAAGCCATTTCGGATCGAGTTGCCGTTTTGTATCAGGGTCGGTTGTGCGAGATCGGGCCTGCTGATGCGGTGTATAAGGCGCCATTTCATCCCTACACTGATGTTCTGTTGGGGGCTGTATTGGAACCCGATCCAGACATCGCACCAATATTGAGCGCTGATGATGTTGTTGAGTTGTCGCCACCTGCAAGAGGGTGTTGTTTCCAGAGACGATGTCCCCGTAAGCTAGGTGATATATGTGATCACGAAACACCGCCAGTCCGTGAACTCGCTGATGGCCATGTCATCCGCTGCCATGTCCCCGCATCCGATCTTTAACATCGAAGAGACAAAAATGAGTGTCAACCAATCAATTATCGATATATTAGCTCCAACAGGAGTTTTGCGGGCGGCGATCAATTTAGCAAATTTTTTGCTTGTATCGGGGACCCGTGCGGATGGCACGCCAAATGGGGTGTCGCCTGATGTTGCGAGACGCATTGCTGCTGCATTGGATTTGCCTTGTGAATTTGTGCTGTTTGAAGGTCCGGGCCAACTGGCCGATAAGGTTGATAATGATGTCTGGGATATTGGCAATATTGCCATTGAAAAAGCACGCGCTGAGACGATAAATTTCAGCGATCCATATGTACAGATTGACGCTAATTTTCTGGTTAGGCAGGATGCGCCATTAACAGACAACGCGTCGATTGATGCGGCAGGTGTGACAATTGCGGTCTACAGGAGTAGTGCATATGATTTGTGGTTAAGCGAGACATTGCTAAATGCTAAGATTGTCAGATATGAATCGATTGAAATTTCGCATGAAATGTTTCGGCGGGGTAAAACGGATGTGCTTGCCAGCCTGAAACCAAAATTGCTGAATGATATGTCTAGGCATGATGGCTACCGGATGGTTGAGCCGTCATTTACAGGGATTCAGCAGGCCGTTGGGATTGCTAAACATCGGTTGGATCATTCGAGGTCAAGTTATACGGGCGCTTCAGCTATGGCTTTCATAAATGGGGTGATTTCAGAAATGATCAAGGATGGAGCGTTGGCTGATTCGTTGAAAATTCACGGGGTTGTCCACAACCTCAGTATACCTTGGTAAAACAATATGAGGCTCTCGTGATCATAAATTTATGCGTTGTATTATCGAGTGGTCTAAACACTTTAAGTATGCGAGGTAATGATATGATTGGAACAATCGTACAATTTATTAAACAAGATGGTAGCAGTCAGCAGACTATGAGTATTGACCAACCTCCCCGTGTTGTAATTGATGCAATTAGGCACGGCACACCCAAATTTGTACGAGATCAGTTAACGTCAGGCACCGTTGAAACTATTGATGTTTTGAGAACAGAATTAAATGAGGAGAAACATCCACAAGGCAAGGGTGAGAGGGTTGAAACCATACTCGTGAATACCCTGGATTGGTTGAAATGACAGAAAGTACTATACTCAATCCACAAATGCGTTTGTGTTTGATATCTGCACAAGCAGTCGAGTCCCCTGATTTTTTGGGCATGTAGAGGGGCTTGAAATTGATGATTATTTCACCCAAAAAAAAGAAATGCATTGTTGAAGTTGGTGTATACAATGGCCAGAAACACGAAACAATTTGGAGGATGGGGGAGTTCTCTGTTGACGCATTGCCCCAAACTGAGAGTGATGGCTCCATAACACTTGATCCCTCAACATTACTAGGGCGATGGGATGAATGGGAAACGACAATTCCAACGGATTTACGACGTTGGAATATTGATAAAGAACCTATCGAGAGCGAAGATTTTAAGGAGCACTACAAAATTTTACACTATAAAATTTTAAATGGATTTGAAGTGAATGGAGTTAGAGGCTTGTGAAGATTTATGATTTTTCAAAGACTGAATGACAGAACTCTTTTGAGGATATGGGTTTTATCAAATTTCGGATAATTTCAACAATTTGTTGGTTTTCTTTTCCAGTGTCCTTGGCATTTAGTTACGTCACCCATGGTTCAATTCGAACTAAGCAATTAGTCAACGCCTTATTACATGACTTTCTACAAACACTTTTCACCATAATTATTGTGATTTGCGTCGTAGTCTTCGGGTTCTATCGATATGCATCTGGCTTCTTGTTGAACATTGCATAATTGGTTCATGCATCATTTTAATTTTGCTTTCCTAAACAATACAAAGCAGAGCATTTGCTTATGCAGGTTCTATGGAATTTCATCCCAAAGCCAATAAAACAACCTCATAACGCATCACGATTTTTAGGGAATTTAATTAAAGTTTGGTGAGATGAGGTGTTTTCTCTTCTATTCTTTGATAAGTCATGGCGACTTAGCTGTATATTATTGAAAAGCGATAAGTAGTGATCGATAGGATTGTCAACATCTTTGCTATGTTTGGCAATTTCGTTTTCATGTTTCCACCAACGCTTATCACCATTATTTATTGTTGATATCCACTGATTTCCATCTTCATTGCGATGCAACCCGACAACTCCGTCTAGACCATCAAATTCTGGCAGCGTGACGTGAATGAAATTTGTATTATAGAGGTGGCCCTCAAGGTGCATTTTAAGGTTTGAGTGACCGCTTAAATCAATACCGAGCCTCATAGCGGCACGCCTTCGTGTGCGTTTGTCCAAGCGAAGGTATATGATTTGCTTTTTCGAAAATTGTGAGTAATTCGTATTGAGAAACTTGGTCGTCCTTTCTGTTAAAAATTTTTCACGCTCAGATTGGACCTCAATAGAAGCTTGAAAACGATCACGCTCGGCAAATAAATCAACTTTATTACTGATGTCTTCCGCCCAAACCTCCTGTTTCCAAACTCGCTCCATGATGAGTTGTTCAACTGTATTTGGCGCATTTCTGCCATCCATCGGGAATGCGAGAAGCCGCGCCCCAGGTGGATCAATGTAGATTTCGTTAAAATGAGTCTTGGTCGATGCCTGTGTGCCGGAGCGGATTACCGCCCTAATGTTTTTAGTCATAAAAGTTTTACATTTCGCTAAAACATGTGGCCATCTATGATAAACTTTTCTCATTCGGAGCTGTAAATTGGCCTCATTGGATATTTCGACCCAACCCTCGAACTCGCGCACTGCCGTGATATAGCCAAACTCTGTTAGAGTAAAAGATCTATTTTTGAGAGATATGGAGGAATCAATGGTCATTTTTTATAGACATAGATGATTGGGTGATGCGTTTTTTTACTAAACATTAGTCAGTTAAAGTAACATTAGTTCCTGCCCAAATAAAATAGATTATTTATCTATTTTTAAGGCTTTTATTCGGCTACCACTCCACTCGTGCCCTCTTTTTCAGTGCCGTCTCATCACTCAAAAATATATCTTTTTTCCAATTACATTTTTCCTGAGCTCGTTAAACTCTATATTACTTATCAGTGAGTTTGGTCTGAGTGGCGTTGCTTCAGCGGCGTGAGCGTAGTTATCAAAGATATCGAGTTTTGTTTCCAAATGTAATTTATTAGCTGTGATATTAAATGATACGAAATTACCTCAAAATAATCCAAGTAGAAAAATATCGAAATGGAGGTCTTTATGCATTATGCGCCCGGACTGGAGTCCTGCCAATTGTCATTTTCATCATTCAAACCTTGTACAGCACCGCGTCCAATTGGCTGGCTCTTAACAATTTCGGTGAATTGTGTACTCAGCCTTGCACCATATAGTCAGTGGCAAAATCTTTCTTTTGACCTACCACTTGTGATGTTTGCTGCAAACCAACTCAGCAATGGAGGACGAAAACACACCGTAATTAATGAAGAAGAAACGCGTTAGTTTGTCTGGAATATGGCAACTTATGCTTTGCGGGATGCAGTGAATTTGTCTGCGATTAAATGTCCTGTAGAGTATGACGATCTTGCGCAGGCAGGGGTAACTACTTTGGCCTCAATCAACGCACCCTGTTCGCGGGTGAAGGAAAGCCCTGCACATTTTAAATGGTGGTGCCTTTCTGCGCATTGGCCGCAGGGAAATTTAAATCACGGTTGGGTTGACGTGGTCTATGGTGAGGTTGAAGTATTCACACCTCGGATGAGGTGAACATACGGGATGGCAAAATTGATATTACTCAAATCCGGCCTCTGGCCCGTTTGGGTTATTATTATTACGCCTCGGTAACCGATATTTTTGAGATACGTATTGTGGGGGCATCGGGCCTGGGTGCGGATGGGCTTGACGTTGGATTCAGAAACACCGATTGGCTGACATGTGGACAGTCTAGCTTATAACTTCGTGCGCTTGCTATGGCCAGCATGAAACACAAGTTCGACTATTGTTACTGCTTTTTCGTGAACCCATGTTGTGCATGAAATTACAAACAGGGCTGTGTTGGGCTCTGTTTCCAAAAGCGTTGCCTAATGCTGACTAGCATTCGGTTCTCGAGAACATAGGGTTTGCCATTGGCCTCATGTAGCGCAACGACACGAAGAAATTGGACATGGTCCAAGAGGGAGAATTTTTGGGCCAATATGGTGGGGGCGGCTCCGCTCCGCTGGCTAAGCAAATGATAACTGTATAATTTCCCGTTTGCCTCAATTTCGTTGCGTATAAGAGGGATTGATGGGGTCGCCTTACTTATAGGATGCAGTGCAACACGTGTACCTGCTTTCCGACGTTGGTCAAGCAGGCCAACCTCGGCAAGAGTTCAAAGCGCACGGTTCACGGTAACACGGGCGCACCCCAATTCGACAGCAAGATCAGCCTCATTTGGAATGGATTAACCAGGTCACCACTCACGAGTGTCGATGCGCCGCTCCACCTCGGTCATCACATCCCGCCAAGTTGTTCTGGTTGATCTGCTCATTAATAACGGGCCGCTGGATCAAAGATCATGGCGTAGAGACGCCAAAGCTTGGATGTAGGCTGATGTGATCTTATCATGGGCTATGTGGCGGCCAGCAGTAACAAGATGCCGTCCGGCAGACCATACATCATGAACGAGATGGTCATCGCCGGCAAAGATAAAGCTGTCAATTAACTGATCCTTGGACCGACCTGAAAGGGTTGCTGCTTTTTTGTCGAGGGCCATCAGGTCGGCCCAGTACCCGGGGGCAATTTGGCCTGTGTGGCGGCCAGCAGCCTGAGCACCACCAGCAATCATGTTGTCGAGCATGTGGCGCCCTGTTGACGCACTTGAAGTGGCTAAAGCTGCACGTGACCCATCGCGAAGCCGCTGTGAATATTCAAGACTCCGCAATTCTTGAGACAACGAAATACGAATATTGGAGTCAGATCCGATAGCAATCATTCCGCCCGCCTCAAACCAACCAACCCCATCAAAAACCCCATCACCGAGACTAGCTTCAGTTATTGGACACAGTCCCGCAATCGCACCGGTTGCTGCAAGGCCACTTGTTTCTTGGGGTCGCATTTGGGTGCAATGTATGAAACAGCAATCTGGACCTACATCAAAATTATCTAAAACCCAATCAACAGGGCGTGCACCAAGGTGATGAGTAACCTCTTCAACCTCTGCGTGTTGTTCTGCCAAATGCATGTGAAATGGCCCTCCATTAGCAAGCATGCGAGTTAGGCTAAGGTTATGAGGGGCCACTGCGCGAAGGCTATGGGGTGCAACACCAAAAGCAGTGTCGGCAGGTAAATTGTCAAGCCCGCTCCGAACGCCATCACACAAGATGGCAAAACCGTCCAGATTATTGTAGAAACGGCATTGGCCACGAATCAGTGGGCTCATATCACAACCGCCATATTGATAATGGACAGGAAGTATGGTTAGTCCGATGCCCGTTGTCTCGGCAGCTGCCATGATGCGTTCAGCCATCTCGCCACGGTTGTTATAGGGCTTGCCATCAGGTGCATGATGGAGATAGTGAAATTCTACATTAGTAGCATAGCCAGCCTCCAGCATTTCCATTTGCACCAACGCGGCAATGGCCTCAATGTGGTCTGGGGTCAATTGGTCAAGGAACAGATACATCAGTTCGCGCCAAGTCCAAAAACTGTCTTTGGGTTTGTTGCTGCGATGTTCTGTCAATCCAGCCATTGCCCTCTGAAAGGCATGGCTATGTGCGTTCACGGGGGCTGGCAGAAGGCAGGAAACATTGAATTTGGCAGTAGCATCGGTGACATCTGCAGCTACTTTGGCAATACGCCCAATGTCATCAAGTTCGACGAGAACATTCTCTGTCCACCCATCAGGTAAAAGTGCAGTTTCCGCGTGAATTTTCAGCATCTTCGTTTCCTGTTGACAGTTTATTATGTATGTACAAATAAATAAATTCAAAGCGCGAAGCAAGGACCCTTCTTGAAGGCATTAATCACAAATGCAGCGGTGGCGCTGGTGGATGATCAACTGACCAATGCGGCTGAAAAAGGGGGTTACTGACGGGTCATATGATCTGGCCCACATGGCTATCTGTTTATGCAGAATTTCTTGATAAGTGCCTTTGGAAACTTTTCATTGCCCTTAAAGAAAAATTGTAGCTTTGTATCTTCGCAGCAATATTTCCTTTAACCAAGTATTAGAAAATGCCATCATTTATTTAGCCATGTTGGAGGGAAATACTTTTTATGCCTCAAACTTTATCTGAGTTAGTTTCGAGAAGATTTGGAGAGCACGTAGAGCTTGATCAAGAGCAGTCATTTTCTGATACCCACATTCTGCAATTGCAACATCGGTCATGTCGTCGTTTCCTCCAAACACCAGTCCCCGAAGAGACCTTAAGATTTCTTCTTGCATGCAGTTTATCTGCCCCGAGCAAATCCGACTTGCAGCAAGTCAGCATCATACATCTAGAGTCGAAAGACTCACGTAACTTTATTCATTCAGTCCTCCCATCTATGCCCTGGATTAAAACCGCACCTGTTTTTCTACTTTTTTGTGGTGATAGTCATCGCATTCAAACAGTTTGTGAGATGCACAACACAACCTTTGCTCACGATCCCCTTGACGCATTCTTAAATACAGCAACTGATACAGCCATGGTTCTCCAAAATTTTATTATTGCGGCTGAAGCAGCGGGATTGAGATGCTGTCCGATTAGTGCAGTTCGCGAATTTACTGAACCGGTAGCCAAATTCTGCCAAATGCCGGACGGCGTCTACCCATTAGCCGGGTTGTGTCTGGGGTATCCTGAAGAGTCGCCAGATATAAGTATACGTCTGCCAATGTCGGCATCCTTCCACAAAGATAAATATAATGAGAAAAACTTGAAAGCCGACATCATGGATTATGACAAACGTCGCGAAGAGATAAACCCATACGAAAGCCAAAGGCAGATTGACCTATATGGCCCCTCAGACTCATACGGTTGGTCAAGCGATAAGGCTCGCCAAACCTCAAACACAGAAAGGCTCTCGTTTAAAAGCTATATTCTTAAGCATGGTTTTAGAATCTGACCTAGGCCGCCGATTTTAACTTTGTAAAAATATTTTTGAGAAGAGACCAAAATCAAAAAATTGATCTATATCCCAATATATTTTTATAAACACGGCTTTGGCTAGGGTGGTGATATTATGATTGGCCTTGTTGGCATCCAAACAAATGGACCCAAAGGGGTGAACATTGATAGCTGATGTTTTACTATTGATCCATTTTGGTCTTGCTGCGTTTGTTACTATTGGCTTTTTCATTATTCCAATCGGCTACAGCCTTGGTTGGAAATGGATAAGAAAAAGAAATTTGAGGCTACTTCATCTTTTTCTCATAGGCGTTATAACTATTGAGACCATTTTAGGTTTGACGTGCCCACTCACATTTTTAGAAAACATGTTTCGGGATGTTGATTACTCGCTGTCTTTCATGTCTCATTGGGTTGCGCAGGTCTTGTATTGGGATTTACCCAGCCAAGTTTTTATTTTTCTTTACTCAACGTGCTTAGGTTGGGTGTTAATTTTATGGAGACTTTGTCCCCCAATTGAAAAGATCAAAGAGGTTTACTGAGATGCTCAGCTATTCAATTATAGTGCTAATCATATTTGGAAACTTGATTTATGCGTATCAATGTATTTTCCAAACACGCACTTACATTGAGAAATATGGCTTTGGTGAAGGAAGTGCAATTATGACAAGACTTGTTGGCACTTTCGCTGCTGGTTTCGCGGTTACTCTAATTGTTGCTTTATTCAGTTCTATCGAGGGTGCTTGGCTGCTGTTCGTTTATGGCTTTGTGCAGGCTTGTATTGGCGCTGTTGTTTGCTTCCAAACCATCCATAGCCACTGGGGTGCTGTTGACGGGGTAAAGACATCTGCTGAAGGATACGTTGCCCCTACTATAATAGCATTTTTGAACTTAATGGTGCTTGTTACAGGTTGGGAAGTTTTATTTAAGATTTGACATCGCACAAATGTGCCAATGCGTCGAGCCGGCGGGATGGAATTTTCATATTGCAATGTTGGTAGCGCACTCGAGAGGATTCAACCCTCTGCCTTCGGGGGCAAACCCGGATAAGTTCCGCGCCAATTCCAGAAAAAGCTTCGGTGGATGATGCAAAACATAAACATTATTAATGGTCTAGATGAAGTGGAATAAAAGGCCAAAAACATCTGGGTTGGAGTGTATTCGAAGCAAGATTCAAAAATACATGACCCTAAGAATATGAATGCATGAATATATTTCATTTTCCGCAGTTGCTGTATTGCTATCTAATTTGCTCACTTCAAATTTTCTCACGGGTTTGAAAGTACTAAAATCAAATACCTCGTGCCCGATCAATTGTTAAATTCAAATTTGGGTAAAGCTGCCAGGCTCTTTTTTAGTGAGTCTGCCCATTCCCTCGATACCATCCGGAAGTATTCGTTGTCTTCAGTAATTTTATGTGTTTTGGCTTCACTAAGGCTATTATTTATGTAAACGAACAAGTCCAGTGGCAACCCGACGCTCAAGTTAGCTTTTATCGTTGAGTCAAATGACACCATTAATAATCTGATAGCGTCTTCGAAACTCATTTCTGATTCGAATGCTCTAACTAGAATTGGCCTGCCATACTTGGTTTCTCCAATCTGGAAAAACGGCTTTTTATGAGATACTTCTATGAAATTTCCCTCTGGATAAATTAGATAGAGTGCCATTTCATTGTTATTTATCTGACCACCTAAAATGAAATTTGCTGAAAATTTATTTTCAGCTTTTTGATGCCATTTCGATGAGACATCTATAACTTCGGCGAGAGTTTGACTCACAATTCGCGCAACCTGGAACATTGTTGGAGCAGTCAAGATGGATTGACTGCCATTATTTTTGTCCTTTATTTGCTCTGATAAAGTTTTTATCACCGCCTGGCTTGTGGCTAAATTTCCCGCTGTAGTAAGCAAAATCTGCCTGTTTCCCGGAATTCCCCACGAAAAAGTTTTTGGATAACTTGAGATATTATCTAGGCCACCATTGGTCAGAGTATCTGACATAAAAATCAACCCACGTGACAATTTTAAAGCAACACAATATGACATTTTAATTAGACCTTAATTACTGTTGATTGAACGTAATCTCAGTTTTTATTTGTTCTTCACCATTACCGATCCGGACGCCTGATATCGGGATAACATCAGCATAATCAAAACCGGTCGCGAGTCTTACATAGCGTCCATCTGGTGCAATGCCGTTTGAAATATCAAAGCCCACCCAACCCAAGCCGGTTATGTAAACTTCCGCCCAGGCATGGGTCGCCACTTGGGTTTCGTTTTTACCATTCGATAAATATCCACTAACATACCTTGAACTGAAACCTAATAAACGCGCCGAAGTGATAAATGCATGGGTGTGGTCTTGGCAAACACCAGCTCCAATTTCCATTGCAATTTCTGCAGTGGTGTTGATATCGGTCTTCCCTTTGGAGTATTTGATACTCTCTAAAATACGCGTTGAGAGTTCATATAGAATATCGAGGCCACCGTTTTGATGGATAGGGATGGTTCCTTTGATACTTTTGCTTAATTCACGGAGTCGCGGACCAGGTTTGGATAAAGCTGTGTGGTTTTTGTATAGCTCGATTGGAAGGTTACTATCATGTGCGCCGAAGATACCGTTGTTATCAGTGACATCTATTTCACCACTGCATGTGATTTCCATACTTGTTACGTCAGTATCATTTACACACAAATGTAACTTGTTGCCGTGGTAATCAAATGAGTCGATTACCAGTTTACCACCGTCAATGTCGATTTGCCACTTAATGACTTTCTGATTCAACGAACTACATGGTGCTAAGTGGAGCCGCTGGACCACCGATCTTGGTATAGCTTCAAAATCAAATACTGTTTTATGTTTGATCAAATTTATCATTGTTTGCACAAATTAAAATCGCTGGCGATTGTTAAGCTCAGTAGATTGTTTTTTACGATATGATCTGCAATGAATTCGCGCAGTTTGATCCTTTTATCAACTGAGTTAGAGTGGTGTAGCGCGGTCCATATCTGAGAAGCGGCATTTAGGCTATCATAATCTGAGCAATAAGAATTAGAGAGATCTTCAAGATTTAATTTAATTTCTTTGTAACAGAAGTGTATTGAGCGAGGCATTCTTTCGTCAAATATCAAAAAGTTCGCGACGCTGATTGGGTCCAAACGCCCTTTTTTGAGCCAATTAAATGAGCGCCATGCAGCGAGTGATCTTAACATGACCTCCCATTGGCTTTGATCCTCACTACCCCCAATGACCCTGGCGGTTGGCAGCAGTTGGTAATATTTGGAGTCCATAATCCTGAGCGTGTTGTCAGCTCTTTCAATATAGGTGCCAAGGCGAAGAAAATTGAATATGTCATTGTGGAGCATTGTTCCGTATAACGCCCCGCGGAAAAGAGAACTACCTCTCACTATCCCCTCAAGGACAGCGGGAAGGTCTCGGATATTCGTTGGCCGTTTCAGTGCTGTTTCGCATGCAATCCAACTTTCATTCAGTGAAAGCCACACTTCTTGAGTGAGCGCCGTCCGAACCGAGCGTCCGTTCTGTCTTGCCTTATATACTAGCGAGAGGATACTGTTCAAATTGTCCCTGTCACGCAGCAAAAAATTAATCACGTTGGTGACGGTGGTTTCGTCGTATTTTTGGCTAAAGGTGCAGCCGGAACCGGTGTCAGAAATTATAGTTGTCCACTCATCTTTCCCATCATCTTCTTTGGACAAGGCATAGTGAAAGGCTGCCTGAATACGCCGAGCGATGTTTTCACTCCTTTCTAGGTACCGTGCCATCCAAAACAAACTATCTCCATGGCGTCCAAGCATTTATGCTCTCAATACCCATGTGTCTTTGGTGCCCCCACCTTGACTTGAGTTTACTACCAAAGATCCCTTTTTTAGTGCGACACGTGTTAGACCACCTGGTGTGACCTTAATTTCATTTGGTGAAACGAGCACGAATGGCCTCAAATCAACATGGCGTGGAGCGAGTCCATTTTTTGTAAGTGTCGGCACAGTGGATAGTGCAAGCGTGGGCTGCGCAACATATTTTGCAGGGTTAGCTCTCAGCTTTCGTGTAAATTCTGAAAGTTCCCTTTTGCTCGCTGCAGGACCAACGAGCATGCCGTAACCCCCAGATCCATGGACTTCTTTAACGACCAGTTCATTTAGGTTTTCTAAAACATAGGTCAAATTTTGTTTGTCGGCACAGCGCCAGGTTGGAATGTTTTTTAGTAAAGGTTTTTCACCCATGTAAAATTTTATAATTTCTGGGATGTAGGAATAGATTGCTTTGTCGTCACTAATCCCACTTCCTGGCGCATTGGCAAGTATTACGGCGCGACTGCGATATGCGTCAAAGAGGCCTGGCGCGCCGAGGAGACTGTTTGGATCAAAGGAGAGCGGATCGAGGAAATTGTCATCAATGCGCCGATATATTATGTCGACAACCTCTGTACCCTTCGTGGTTCGGATTACAACTTTTCCGTCATAGATCTCTAAATCTGAGCCTTGGATGAGTTCAATCCCCATTTCATCTGCAAGAAATGAGTGCTCATAATAAGCAGAGTTATGAATGCCTGGCGTCAATAGCGCAACATTTGGACTCTCAATATGAGAGTTTGCACATGCGACAAGTGACTCAAAGAGTTCCTTTGGGTAATTATTAATGGGCCTTATCTGGTGGGTTGTAAAAAGCTCTGGAAACATGTGCTGCATCGTGGAACGATTTTCAAGCATGTAGGAAACGCCCGAAGGAACCCTTGCATTATCCTCTAGTACAAAAAAATCCTCGGGGCCTGTCCGAACAATATCCACTCCAACAACATGTGTGTAAACGCCGCCAAGTGGAGTAAAACCGCACATTTGGGGGAGAAAAGCCTCGTTTCTGTGGATAAGTTCAGCGGGAATGATTCCAGCGCTTATGATTTCCTGCTCGTTGTAAATGTCGCAAAGAAAGGCATTTATCGCGCTGACCCGTTGTTTTATACCCCGTTCTAAAACTCGCCATTCATCGGCTGAGAGTATCCTTGGTATGAGGTCAAATGGTATAAGCCTTTCTTCAGCCTCTTTCTGACCATAAACGTTGAATGTAATTCCAACTCGACGAAACATTTCTTCGGCTTTTACCGATTCTTTTGAGAGTTTTTTTAAATCTTGGTCATCTAACCAGTCAGAAAGGTTTTTATAAGTGGCGCGGCCAGTTTCCCCCTCGAAGCCCATCATCTCATCAAACATCGGATCTACCCCAGAAGGTAAAAACTTCTTATATATAAAACTAAAGGAAGCGACATAGCGAAAAAAGAGTTATTTTTTGCTATCTGTTATGCAAAAAACGCATCAGTCTACCCCGGCTGCAAAATTTAGCTTGCTCGCAATAATTACGAGCGAGAGAGTAATTCTGACGTTTAATTTTTTACAATTTAACTATAATTTATCGAGAAACATATGGCACACTCGAGAGGATTTGAACCTTTGATCTCTGCCTTCCGAGGGCTGCTCTGATGAATTCCCAGCTAATATCCAAGAAAGCTTCGATTGTTGATAAGTGATATTAAGATCACTACTGATCTAGATGAAGCAGCTTAGTTTTTAAAATGGACGAGATTTAAAATAATAAGACGTTCCCTTTTTGCTATTGAAATTATTATTTCAATCTAATTAACTTTGCACTGAGGAAACAGCTCTGAGGTCCTCGCCCCTTCGGATGATGTTGTTTCTCTGAAAACGTACATTTAGATATTTAAAAGGTGGATCGTCATGAAACGTCCAAATTTTGTATTCATTACTTCAGATCAGCAGCGAGGCGACTGTTACGGATTTATGGGGCGAAAAGTAAGGACGCCTCATTTGGATCAACTCAGGGGGGAGGGGATGCACTTCCGAAATTGCATTACTCCTTCCCCGGTCTGCCAACCTGCAAGAGCCGCAATTCTGACTGGGAAGTTGCCAAAAACTAATGGGGTGAAAGATAACGGTATTGATCTGCGGACGGAACGTGGAGAACTTGGATTTGCAGCCGCATTGACAAATGTTGACTATGATACCGCACTAATTGGTAAAGCTCATTTCGCAACCACTCAAACTTTTTCGCCGCAGACATCAGCGGAGTGTAAAACTGGCTCAGCGGATTATCCTCCAAATTGGAATGGCCCATATATGGGCTTTCAACATGTTGAGCTTCTCACTCAGGGGCATTGGCACAAGATCAGGCCACCCGTGACTCCGCCCAGCGGTCAACACTATGAGGATTGGTTTTTCAATGTTGTTGGGAAGGAAAGCGCATTTGAATTATGGAAGTCTGAGACCAGAAAGGGTGTCGGGGCTGCACAAACTTGGGCGTCAGCACTCCCTGTTGCCTGGCACAACTCAACCTGGGTTGCAGATCGATCAATCCATTGGTTATCGAATAGGCATGAAAGTAATCCTTTCTGTCTTTGGATTTCATTCCCTGATCCTCATCACCCGTTTGATTGTCCGGAACCATGGAACCTTTTGCATAATCCTGAGGATGTGGATTTGCCAAAATTTTTGGAGAAAGATTTAAATGATCGGCCATGGTGGCACAGACGTTCTCTAGAGTCTGAGCCTGATTTGAGCGATCCAGTTTTAAAGCGATTTCGCAAACAAGGATCGAGGATGCCTGATCAAAGTGAGACTCAACTTCGTGAGATGACTGCAAACTATTATGGAATGATATCATTGATTGATCACAATGTTGGTCGTGTGATCGCTTATTTGAGAGAAAAAGATATTTTGGATGAGACAATCATTATTTATACGTCTGACCATGGTGATCACATGGGTGAGCGTGGATTGTATTTGAAAGGACCAATGTTGTATGACTCGCTTATAAATGTTGGCATGATAGTTCGCGGTCCCGCGGTTGCCGCTGGACGGAGTGAGGATGCACCCATTACGACTTTAGATGTTGGCGCTACTTTGTGTGATTATGCAGGAACGTCGCTACCAACAGAGGCGCAAAGTGTTTCGTTGAAAAGCTGTTTTGAGGGTGCAGGTTCTCCCCATGATGCTGTTTATTCTGAATGGGATGTTGCGCCAAGCAGATGTGGCGTAAGGCTAGATTTGCGCACTGTGCACACTGGTACAGCAAAATTAACAATCGAGCTTCAGTCTGGTGATGGCGAGTTGTACGATCTACAGTCTGATAGGAATGAAATGAAAAACCTTTGGAATGATCCGGTAGCGGCTGAACTTCAAAATCATATGACGAACCTACTTTGGTCGAGGCCGGGCATTGAACTAAATGAATTTGACGAACCAATTGGAGTAGCATAACAAATAAGAGTCTTGCGCACTCGAGACACTTCGAACCTCTGACCTTTGCCTTCGGGGAGCTAATCCGATAGATTCTTAGCTAATTTTCAAGCAAGCTTTGGTTGATGATTCGTAACATTAGCATCACTAATAACCGATATGAAGCCTATTGTCATTTTTGCTGAGACGATGTGGAGCAGCTTTGGAGTAACATTTTGTTATCGAGAATTTTCGTAAATGAAAATTTTTTTAGAGTGTTTGAAAATTAGATCACTTCGCTTTGCGGTTGACTAATGGATTCCCAATTACATAATGCTAGAATTAAATTATTGTTTTTATTATAAATTTTTATACTCTGAGTAATTCTTCTGTGTTTTTGGCCAAACTAAGGTCTAATGCATGAATGTTACCTATCTTGTGTGACCACCAATCAACCCTTGTTTTTCCAAATTCTATCGTGATACGGGGATGATGATTATACCGCTCTGCAACGTCACCAACTTCAGCCGCAAAATCTGCAGCTTCAGCAAAATCGGGAAAATTAAATGTTCGGGTCAAGAAAGTTGTATCTGACTCAGTTTTTATTTCCCATTCCGGGTGAGATCCCATAAACGTGTTGATTTGTTTCTCATCTGCTTTTTGAGCATCTTCAGAACAAGCCTCGCAGACTAAATCGTCTATTTCTTTATCCAAAGTAAACCTCTTTCATTTTTTGTTGTCTGATAGCTATGCGGCAATTAGTCAGATGTTATTGAAGTCAATCTTGAGGTCAACATAAATCTGGAGGTTATGATGAATGTTCTGGTGATTGGGTCAGCACCCGACGCGACTCAGGCGCGCGATTGGGATATGAGAGCTTTTGATCAAGTCGTTGTAATAAACAACGCTTGGCGGGCTGCGATCCATTGGAATGAGTTGATTTTTCCATATGATTTTCCAGACGAGAATAAGCCTGCTAAGCTTCTTAACCATCAAAAATTTGTGACTGAAGATCAATTTGTACCTGCACAAAATTTATTTGGTGGTTTTGTATATGCAGGCGCCACGATGGCATTCACAGCTGGCTATTGGTCGCTCGCGAACCATTTACCTACTAAAATGTGTTTCTTAGGTTGTAACATGCATTACAGTAATAGCGGCCCAACCCACTTTTATGGGACGGGACAGCCAGACCCCCTCCGAGTTGATATTACACTTACGTCTCTGAGGGCTTGCTCACATAGGCTGCTCATTCTCGCTAAAATGCGAGGCTGTGACATCGTGAGTCTGTCTGCTGGGAAGACCAACTTGCACGTACCGCAGATTAATTTTGACGAATTGTTAGAGTACCAGCCTGCATTTTCTATCTCTTGGGAAAAAATGAATCAGGCTCTAAAATATGAGAAAACTCTGAACTACTACGTTGAGGATGGTCGGTATTGGCTTCAAGAAAATTTTTTTTGCCGAGATAAATTGGAACGATTAGATCGGATTTGGGTTGATGCCCTAACACCAGTTCCAGTGAATTAGCACAAAGGTGAGTATATGTTTTGCTCGATATTGGCTTGTGGTCAAAATGGTGAAATTGGGTTGAATGGTGAGCTTCCATGGGAGGGCCAGTACCCTGAGGACAGGGAGTTTTACGAAGGTCAGACTGAACTTGCACTTAGAATTGGGACAAGAGGCGCTATCGCTCATTTTTCGCCAAATAGGCCCTCCTGTCTAATTTCGACGAACGTGCAAAAGCCCAGACACTGCAGTTATGTTTATAATTGGAAAAAACTTTCGGTGGAACAAATTTTTGCTGACATAGAAGAGCGGGTTAAGCTTCAAACAAAAATCATCGTTGGTGGCGTTAAATGGTATCACGCGTCGGCGAGCTTTGTTGATAGGATTTACCTTACCCGAATAGGAAAAAGCTTTAACAGCGATCGAAAAGTCGACTTATCCATCATTTTAGCCGGAAGGAAAAAAACTTCTTCTCTTTCCGTGCGACACAATTCTGAACTCATCTTTGAAACTTGGGAGTAAAAAATGGATCTAGGTAATCACGTTAACAAAGAGCAAAGGCTCCAGCGCACCAAATCAGAGGCTGAAGAAGCGGTCAGGGTATTGCTTGAGTATATGGGAGAAGATCCGGCTAGAGAGGGCCTGAGCGAAACTCCAGAAAGAGTAGTTCGCGCATGGTCAGAATATTGTGTAGGATATTCGTCTGACCCCGCAACAATTCTCAAGAAAACGTTTGAGAATCCTGAAAAATATTCGGAGCCTGTTGTTTTAAGGGATATCTCTTTTGTTTCTCATTGCGAGCATCACTTAGCTCCAATCAATGGTGTTGTGGATGTTGCTTATGTGCCATCGGAGCGAATTGTTGGTATCTCAAAAATAGCCAGAGTTGTGGAGTGTTTTGCTAGAAGGCTACAGACGCAGGAAACGATGACAGCGCAAATTGCAAACTGCATACAAGACAGTCTAATGCCTGCCGGAACGGCAGTGAGATCACGTGCCACCCATGCGTGCATGACAAACAGGGGAGTTTGCAAATCAGGTACTTTACTGACCGCTACCGCCTTCAAGGGTGTATTTTTGAGTGATCTAGCCCTCAAACATCAATTTCTGAGTGGGCAGATTTAACGAAGATTTCGCAAAGTCGAGGGGAGCTAAACCACTTAAGCCTACTTTTTGAGAGTTGTGGTGGCAACTGCTGGGGGTTTTGTTCAACACTAATTTGAGAAACTAATCGCATTGTCCTCAATTTGTTCCAATTTTGGAGCAAATACATCAATAATCGACAGTGCATTTTTTGCACCGCACCTATTCTAGGCTTACATTTGCATTTCTCGTCGCAAGGCATATCTAAGCACCAAGGAGATTTGGATGTTTTTGGCGCAGATGCTGCTTTTCAGTTTGACAGCGGCCAGATGTATTGGAGTTGAGGACGAAATTGGATTGGTCGCAAACGTCAACGCATGTGAAAAGCGAAAAGAAGCAATGGTCAATGAAGCACGAGAGATAATCCCATTCTTGGTTGTAGTGCACGTCGACTGTAAAGTAATAAAAGGTTTCGCTGTATAAATCTTGATCAATTGTTTCTGGGAGTTTTGGCTTAACCCCTTAACTTTAACGACCAAAATTTGAACGAAAGATGCAACACAGATTAACTTTGCGTTTTAATTGTACAGAAATGATTGAGGGTCGCACTTGTGGAAAGACTAATTTCTAACTCATCAAACCTTAGTGTTGCCATCAAATATGATTGTGAGTGTGGTAGATCACCAAACGTCAAATGTCTTGGTTGGCACAAACTTAACGATGTTGAATACAAACGGCGGCTGGCGCTTTACCCCGGAAAACGCAGGAATAAGGCTGCTTGAAATAGAAATTTTTTGGTGATCGCTGACAGCATCAATGGTGATGATACTAAAGACTGCAAACTAATTCCTCATGCACTGGCGTTTGCGACCCAGAGCTTAACAATCAGGATCGCGTAAAAGTGATGGCGCACTCGAGAAGAGGTTCGATGCCTTATCCCAGCACTAGCAAGTAACTGATTCTAGCTATAACAATAGCTTAGTAGACCATCATAAATGGTCAACTATCAAAACCTTACCCGCAACCTTGCCTGAACGCTGTTCAATGGACCGTGGACCACGGACTGGGGTTACTTTGGGCGTTTCTGGTCAGAACGATTTTAGTAGCGGGATTGGGTCGGACCTTGAGTCTTAGCCAAAAGATCTTTGCTGGGTTGTTGAATTTAAGGCGCAGTGATATCATTGAGTTATGAATGGTTCGTTTGGTCGATGTTTTGAGGTAAATTCTTATGCTGCCCGGACATATTAACATCCCCGCTGCATGGTTTGGTGCAGATCTAGCAAACAAATCTGATATTTGGCATTACAAGCTTCAAGATGAAGAAATTGGCGAGTTAATAACAGCCGCGAACAAATTTTGTGAATCTGGAGAAGAATTGGGGAAGATTAACCCACAAAACTTTGTATTAGATAAATTTGCGGTCAGGCTCTCTGAACTCCAAGAGGAGCTGAGAACAGGGATTGGATTCAAACTTGTTTCTGGTTTACCGGTGGATCAGTTGACCCCTGAATTGTACTCTACAGTTTTTTGTGGCTTGGGTAGCTTCCTGGGTAAGGCGAGGTCCCAGAATGCTGCTGGACACCTGTTAGGTCACGTTCGAGATACTGGGGCGAGTGCCAAAGACCCATCCGTCAGAATATATCAAACCTCTGCGCGTCAAACCTTTCATACTGACCGTTCAGATGTTGTAGGCCTGTTGTGCATTCGAGAGGCTAAAGAAGGAGGCGACTCATTATTGGCTTCCAGCGTGACTGCATTCAACGAAGTAATGAGGAAGTCGCCAAGCTTGGCTGAAATGCTGATGCGGCCGGTAGCATATGATCGCCGTGGAGAGATACCGACTGGTCAAAAGCCTTATATGACGATACCGGTTGTCAATTGGTACAAGGGAAAACTCACCTGCATATACCAAAGGGAATACATCATATCCGCCCAACGATATGAAGATGCGCCAAAGCTAACAAAATCACAGATTGAAGCTTTTGACCTTTTTGATGAGGTTTTAAATGACGATAAAATAAACCTCAAAATGAGGTTAAGACCTGGTGACATGCAGTTTGTTTATAATCACAGTCTTTTTCACGATCGAACCGGTTTTGTCGATTGGCCCGAGCCTGAAAAAGCACGGCATCTGTTGCGCCTCTGGATCTCATTGCCCGGCGATAGAGAATTACCGCCGACCTTTTCACAAGCTTATGGAAAACTTGATGTAGGTGATCGTGGTGGTGTCGTAACCAAAGAGACAGTTCTCCACGCCCCAATAGATGCCTAATGATAACATGCGTAGATCTTGCACAATTAGACTTAACAATTAAATCGGTTACTAAACACTCTTAGTACTAAGAGACACTTTAGACATCCGGGGATCTCTTTATGTCTCTAGAGAACACTCTCAGAGTATTTTGGGATATTCTTTTAATAGATCCTTTTTTCAAGTCTTAAAAAGTGGCGACCCAACTAGGGAATGACATCAGAGACATTCGAAGCAGAGTTATGATGAATAGAGTCTGCACAAGGGGTTACTATGTTGTTCGCAAACAATTAATGATAGGTGACCAAAAAGCCCACGAGATATTGCAATATATGTCGGTAAAGTGACCGATCAGGTGGGCTACAATGAAGCAAGGCAATAGGACAAAAATTGTATGATCAATATTAAAGCCAATGGTGTGCATCAGAATGAAGATGACTGGCCCCATGAGCGCTGCACCATTAAGTATTAGAAGTGCTCGAGCTGTAAATAGCGAACATGCCACTGCAGTTCCCCACACAATAATTCGTAGTGCTTTTGATGGATTGCAGCATGCCCAGTAAGCTTTTTTCACTAAATTTGTTGCAGCATCAACCGTCATTTTGATTGTTACCGCTTGTATGTTCATAGAACGAGGATAAACGGGG
>QBYK01000018.1 GCA_003282865.1 SAR116 cluster bacterium AG-325-I21
TGGCATTTTGGCTTGCAAGGCGCAGTGCATTCTTGTCACCGCCCAAGTTTAACAGCACGCGCATGTTTGCTACAAAAGATGTTGAGTCTGGATACAAAAGGTCTGCACCGGCGGCGACATGTTCGAACTGTTCAAACATAGTTCTTGCCTTCGCTAAATTGCCGCCCTTAATATAATTTTGAACACCCATTGCTAGAGCTTTTAACCGCATTTCCTGATCGATTAATTTGCCCGAGTCGCCAAGCATCATCTCACAGTTTTCGAACTTTTCGGCACTTGCCAGAAACCTTGATGCATCTGCACCCGCTTCTTTATCAAGAGCAAAGGCGGTTTTACGACAATCATCATAATTTGCTTTAACCTGCATCGTCGTAAACCGCTCATAACGATAGTCGACGGCGGCCGATGAATCTGACAATGTAACCGGCTGGCAGGCGGACAGGCTAGCCGGCACCAACAGCACCGCAAACGCGAGTTTCATTTTAGATTTCACATTTTTCATTTTGACTACTCCAGTTCATTAGAAAGAGGAAAATGGCCTAGCGAACAAAATAGATGTGTTCGCCAATACGGTATGGATGCTCGCTACGCATACTCATGGTTCGACCACGATGCACGATAGAAACTTCATAGTGTGACAGTAAACGCGTCGTATAACGCTTCGGGCGCCAAACAGTGCGACACTTCTCTGATTGACGGTGACGCGAATCCGCGACGCCAATCCCCACGATAGCCCCTAATGCACCAAAACCTGGTGCATCTGAAATCTCATTGCCAATAACTGAACCGATCAACGAGCCCAGCACCACATCATGAACGCGCCGTTTGTTTAATTTGTATTCTGTATGGCACTCGGTCTTTGCGACTTGACGATGCTCTACACGGCTTTCATAAACTGGCCGAACATCGATAACATGGCCAACATTGTTTCGTTTGTGCGCCATGACATTAGTTCCAAAGCCTAATGTAAAAATAATTGCAAGCAGAAGATTTTTTCGCATATTGGTCATCAGAAACTTCCTTTCTGATAAAACAATGGAGACATCAGGTGGCTTTTTGTCATAAGAAAAAAATCAAGCTGGATAAAAGAGGAGCTCCGTAGTCTAGGTAGCAGGTTCTCGCGTACTGCAGCCCCCTTCCCTCGCAATAAATTCATTCTTACAAAGACCCATGCCAAAACCCTAAAAACAAATTATTAACGACGAGGGTTTTGGCACCTTTCGTGGCAGAAACATTAGAATATTACTTAACTTTGACATCCATCCAAAATGTCTGAAGCTGAAGACAAGCTTGTGAAGCAATTTTGTTTTCTTAATCTAAATTGAAGTACTTTTTGGGTTGGCTTCAATTTTGTGGCAGTGTTTCAAGTTACAAATGCAAAATTAAACCGTGTTAAACTAGAGCTAATACTTGTTAGTACTTCAGGATTATTTGGGAGCATTTTAAAATGGCGAAGATTGGTTTTATAGGGTTAGGAGCGATGGGGCTATGCATGGCCCGGAATTTACTTACCAGCGGTCATGAGGTAATTGGTTTTGATTTCTCAAAAGTGGCGATGGATGCTCATGTAAAAAATGGTGGTGATGTCGCGATTTCAGCAGCCGAAGCCTCGGCTGAAGCCAACTTTGCTATAGCAATGCTCCCGAATGGAGATTCAGTAAAGCAAGCTGTTTTTGGTCCAAGTGGCGTAGCCAAAAGTTTGCCACAGGATAGTTTATTTGTCGATATGTCAACCATTCATCCATTAGAGACAGATCAAATAAGACGAGACCTGCATGCACAGAATATTTCTATGGTTGACGCGCCGGTTGGCCGAACGTCTGTTGAGGCAGAACTAGGAAAGTCATTGTTCATGATAGGTGCTGAAAAATGTGATTTTGAGGCCGTTCAGCCAATTCTGGCCTGCATGGGTGACACATTTATTGATTGTGGAGGACCTGGAACAGGCTCAAGAATGAAAATTGTCAACAACTTGATGACAACATCATTAAATGTTCTCACTGCTCAAGTTTTAACCTTTTCAGAGGCGACTGGACTCGATCAGAATGTTGCCCTAGAGGTTATGGGAGGAACTGCAGCTGGTAGGGGTCACATGAGCACAACCTACCCATCCAAAGTGCTGAAAGGTGATCTAGAACCCGCATTTATGATAGATCTTGCGAAAAAGGACCTAGATATTGCGATTAAATTTTCTGAAACGCTCGGTGTTCCAATTTCTTTGGCTATTCAAGCCGAAAAAATTTACACTGACGCGCAAGCGGATGGAAGGGGTAGGCAGGATTGGACTGCAATTTTTGACATGCTTCAAAAGAAACAACATTCAAAATCATAAACGAGCTATAATTATACCCGCTATTTAAAGGAAAACCTTATTCCAACCTTCCTTTTTTGTCTGCCAACGTCAATTTGTGATAACAGCGTGCCTTTGGAAGCCTAATTTTAATGTGGAGTAAAACTTTAACGACTCTTCAATTTTAATACTTTAACAAAAACTTAAATTTGTTGAGGATACTCTGTCTCTTAGTCATCTTCGTAATATTATCGGTCAGTTTGTTAGCAAAATGGGTATTTTTTTGTGCCCAGAACGTACCCAGTCTCATATCCGAGGTTAAATACCTAGCTTTTCAGCTTGTATCCGGTTTTAAAAATCCAGAAAATTACAGATATACAAATTAAACTAAATACCAATGTTGCAAGAAAACTATAAATTAAAGGAACGTCTGCAACGTCAAAAAAAGCCCATCTAAAAACAGAAATTAAATACATAACTGGATTAAAAAGTGTCACCGTTTGCCAAAAACTTGGGAGCATTTCGATTGCGTAAAAGCTACCACCTAAAAAAACTAAAGGTGTAATTATTAACATAGGAACTAAATTTAATTGTTCAAAATTATTGGATAAGATGCCGATGATGAACCCCAGTAAACTGAAGGTAATACAATTTATAATCAAAAGGACAAGCATCCAAACTGGATGAGAAATGTTCAGCGGAACAAAAAGGAACGATGTCGCCAGTATGATCATTCCAATAATGAAGGATTTTGTTGCCGCAGCACCCACATATCCGATAGTGATCTCCAAAAATGAGACCGGTGCCGACAAATGCTCATAAATTGTACCAAGAAATTTGGGAAAATAAATGCCAAAAGAGGCGTTTGCAACGCTTTGCATCAACACAGTGAGCATTATTAGCCCTGGAACAATGAATGCGCTGTAATGAATATTATCAATTGTTTGAATGCCCGAGCCAATCGCAGCTCCAAAAACAATAAAATAGAGCACTGTCGATATCACAGGCGAAATTATACTCTGAACCAAGGTTCTAAAAGTACGTGCCATTTCAAATCGATATATTGCTGTTATTGCGTATAGATTCAATTGACTATTTCCGAATTAAACTGACAAAAATATCCTCTAATGAACTTTGAGAGGTTTCTAGATCTTCAAGAACAAAGCCTGTATCCGCAATATCTCTCATTAACCTGGTTATTCCAGTTCTTGAGGCCTTAGTATCATAGACATACATGAGGCTCAGTCGATCTTTACTAATTACCAACTTATAATTCGATAGACTCCCGGGTATTTTCGTTATTGGTGATTTAAATTTGATCGTTAACTCTTTTTTGCTCATTCTCGTCATTAGCGCATCTTTATTTTCGACAAATATAACCTTTCCTTTGTCTATCAAAGCTACTCTATCTGCCATCATCTCAGCTTCTTCAATGTAGTGCGTTGTGAGAAGGATCGTCACACCATTACTCTTGAGCAAATCAACTAAATTCCACATGTCCCGACGCAACTCAACATCGACCCCCGCTGTTGGCTCGTCCAGGAACAATATCTTAGGGTTGTGGCTCAAAGCTTTAGCTATCATTACACGCCGTTTCATTCCGCCGGACAGCTCTTTTATCATCTGGTTCCGTTTGTCCCAAAGTGACAGTTGCTGAAGGACATCCTCTAAAAATTTTCTATTTTCTGGATACCCAAAAAGCCCCCTCGTAAAACGAACAGTGTCATAAACTGTTTCGAATGGTTCTAACATGATTTCTTGGGGCACTAATCCAATTAACCTGCGGGTTTTGCGATATTCAGTAATCGTATCGTAGCCGTCAACTTTTATTCTACCAGTATCGTGTGTAAGCAAACCACAAATTGTAGAAATTAGAGTCGTCTTTCCAGCACCATTTGGCCCCAGCAACGCGATGATTTCACCTTTGTTAACCTCCAAATTTACCTCGTCTAGAGCATTTGTTCTATCATCATAGGCTTTGCTTAAATTGGAAATGCTGATTATTGACATCTAAAACCCCGATGCTGAAATTGAATATCGACATGTTCGGAAAAGCTACCTTTACAGATTAGCTAGTGAACTCAGCCCTATACAGAGTGGGTTACTTTAGTTTGATGAGCCAATCGGTTCAATCCATACTTTGGTGTCATTGACAGTTATACCTTGTCCAATTCTGGATGGAGAGGAACTCACCAATGCGTTGACGGTGTTGCCACCAATATGACTCCGCCAAAATCCATGATAAATTGCCACAACGCCCCGAATTATATCATTTGTGACGTGTGCGACAGCACTCACCTCGCCAACACTATTAAAGACTCGCAAACCTTGCCCCTGCTCAATGCCTAAATCTTTGGCATCGGAAGAATTAATAAAGAGTCTCTGAATTGAATTAGAGGCTCGCATAGACTTGGAATTGGCATATCCAGAGTTCAAGAGGCTTCGATGTTTTGGTGATAAGAGCGTAAATGCCCCTGGCGGTGTTGCAACAGGTGCATATGAAGGTAATGGGTCGACTTTGTCATAAACCGTGTCGTCCATTACACATTGACGAAAAGCTGACAGCATTCGTCCACCTGACTTGCTCAATGAACTGACAAATTCAAACTTCCCCGAGGGCGTATGAAAATTACCATTCAGATGAGGTTTTCGTTTATCTGGATTACCAACATTTAACCTCGCATGGCCGTTTAAATTTAGTTTTTCCAATGACACGCCAAGCATATTTGGATGTCTCCAATCCATTGAATTAACCAACAACTCAGAGTCAGTTTGGTATAATTCAGCGTCATCTAAGTCTAGTGCCTTTGATAGCCGGCGGAAAAGTTCAGTATTTGACACGGCCTCACCAATTGGCTCTATCGCTTTTTGATTCAGCTGTAAATTAAAGTGCCCCCAGCTATACATAAGGTCATCTTGTTCTAATTGACTCGCAGCCGGCAAAATCAAGTCCGCAAAGTCACAAGTGTCAGTGTAAAATACCTCACTTACTATTGTAAAAAGATCGTCATTACATAAATTGGCCAACAATTTTGTCTGATTGGCAGACGTTATGACTGGATTTGAGTTGTAAACGAACAGACAAGAAATGGGTTTGGTGGCATGTGGCTCAAGTGCCTCAGCTAAGTTAAATAAGTTTACCGCTCGACGTCCGGCTTCTGCAAACTCAGGCCTTGCGAGTTTTCTTCTGTTTATTGGGAAAGTGCCCTGAGGGTGTTGAAAAATACCACCACCTATATAGCGCCATGCCCCAATCAAAGCTGTTAGTGCCGCAATCGACCTAATTGCGTCACCACCGTTGGCATTCCTTTCCAGAGCTACGCCAGTACGGATAGCAACCACCTTTTCTGCTGAAATCAAGCGACCAACGCGCTCAATATCCGACTTTAAAACTCCCGTTATTTCGCTAGCAGTATCTGTATCATAAGTGTTAGCCCTCTCAGAAAACTCTGGAAAACCAATGGTATGACTTTCAAGATACTCGCTATCTGCCAGATCATTTTGAATGATAAAATTTGCTATGCTGAGGGCCAAAACCACATCCGTCCCGGGCTTTGGTCGAAGGTGAATGTCTGCTTTTTTTGCAATCGAAGTCGTGATGGGGTCTATAACCACCAATTTTGCTCCATTTTTGACCGCATCCAGAACAATGCGTCCGTGGTGTACCGAGGTAGAAAGTAAATTCATTCCCCAAATGACGATTAGCTGGGAATGCTTAAAACTCTCTGGATCAAGACCACCAGTTGGGCCAGCAACCATGCTGAATGCTTTTGATGCTGTGGAATTGCAAAATGTCCGCTCACCAATCGTAGCACCAATTTTATTAAAAAAGCGGTCCCCGCAATGCAGACCATTGAGAAGGCCTTGATGCCCGAGGTAACTATAAGGAAGGATACTTTCACTTCCATTCCTCTCAATTGCTTCAGTGAATTTATCACTAATAAGGTTTAACGCTTCTTCCCAAGTGACTCTCTCAAAACTGCTGGAACCCTTTTGGCCAACCCGCGCCATCGGATACAAAATTCGATCCTTAGAATAAACACGTGCTAAATAATTGCTAACTTTCCCGCAAAGCGTCCCTCGAGTAAAAGTATGATCCGGGTTTCCTTGAATTGAAACAGCTTTGCCTGACTCAATTTTTGATAAAATGGCACAGTTGTCAGAACAATCGTGCTGACATGCACTAAAAAAAACATCGGCTTTCATTGTGTCACCAAAATTAAGATCCTTTCATAATCGTACCACCGAGCTTGATTTCTACCAACCCATCACTGATACGTAAGCTGCACTGTATCGACCTCCATTAAATAGCACTCAATTAAGAATTAAAATAATGCCATTTTAAAATAGAAGATAAACGGAGCAACTCTGCAAAATTTTCGGATTACGGTGTCGGCAAAACATCAAACAATCTCAAACAGAAGTGAAAACCAATACTATGAATCATAGTTTGACCGACGCTCACAATGGAAATTATATAAAGATTTAGAATATCTGAACAGTTCTGTGATTATTTTCATAATTAATGTACCAACATTTTTAAACTGCCTTGTTTAACAGAACGGATTGTTTAGGCTATAGTCTCTTAATGTGTCGCTGAGCTTATCCTGGACACATTAAAAAGCTGGAATTGCCATTAAGGCTAAAGTGGAGCGTTTAAATGGAACCTATTTTAGAAATTGAAACCAATCTATTACCGCCAGAACATATACCAACGGCACCCTTCGAGTTCCCAAAAGCATGGGTCCGTTCTACCATATCGAAAGATGATTACTTTTTTCAGTTTCCTGAGAAATGTTTAATCGAGTTAGAAAATTTAAACAAAGAGCTTCAAAGGAATTTTTTGCCAGCCCTGGTAACGCGGCCGGAAATGTATGAACTTGAAAACTGTAAATCCTTTATGAGAATGATTAAGGAAGTTTTGGATAATGGTGTTGGCTTTGCCATCATGGAAAAACTACCCATTGAATCTGTGTCCCTCGAGGTGGCAACCACAATGCATTGGTTGTTAGGCAGCCTTCTTGGTAGACCCGTCGCCCAAAATTATAAAGATGGAAAGATGCTATATGAAGTGATGGATTTGACTGAGGGTAAAGGTAAAAATATGATTGGGGTGAGAGGATCTCACACTAACGCTGACTTGAGCTTTCATACTGATTGCAGCTCTAATATTTCCCCTCCGGATTACGTAGGCCTGATGTGCGTTAGGCCTGCATTAGAAGGTGGAGAGAGCCAACTCACTAACTGGTACGCAGTATATAACAAATTGCTCGAAAGCAGGCCGAATCTCTGTGCCAGAGGATTTAAACCTATACTTTTTGATAGACAGCTTGAGCATGCTGCTGATGATCCCCGTGTCTTGTCGAGACCACCTTTTGCTTTTGATGGAAACATAACCATGCGTTACAGTGAACGCCTCAACCGACAAGGTTATAAGATAGCAGAACAACCAATTGATCAGGATACTGAGGACATGCTTGCCGCTATTGACAACATCTTAAATGATCCTGAAATGCGCGTGGATTTAAACTTTCAATCAGGCCAAATTCAATGGATAAACAATGCATCAATCGGCCACAGGAGAACATCTTATGTTGATCATCCAGGCGATCCATCACTGAGGCGGTGTCTTGTAAGAATGTGGCTCCGCGAGGAGGGGAAAATAAGCTATCTAGGGTAATCCAACCCTTCAACCTGCTTAACTATTCCTCACTATCCTACTAAAGTTAATAAACTAATAACCATAGTGGACATGATGATCCTTACCCTACTAACCGCCAAATTTCTGACCTTATTCATTACAACCGCCCCAGGGTACGAATTAGTTGAAATCCAATTAATATAAAAGCTATATGAAAATCGTAGCTATTGCATTGACGTAAAAGTTTACAAAGAGCACGCAAAAAATTTACAGAGGACTGCAAGGACATAGGTGTTATTCATACCAAGGCCAGCTCGGCGTTGAGCAACCCTTCAAAAAGGATCTTGTACAATTTGGGCGATTTTACATGCCCGCCTTTGACGAATGTATGAAAGCGAAAAACCATAATGAGGGTGCAAGATTAACTTTGAAATACTGCAATAATAAAGCTATTTAAAAATTTGATTTTACACCAGAAATTCAGATAAAAGTTTTGGAAGACATGATTTATGCGTAGCAATTTAATCAGGGAATTCCAGACGCGGTGGTGGTCAAACGTCACCTCATCTGATAAGAACTCGTCAACTCAAAAGTGGCGCTCGGTCAGATTTTAAATACACAGCTTGGAAAATCAAATAAACAGCTTAAAGGCATAAAAATAGTCCAATAAAGCTCTCCGTTTGGAATTGCATTAAACAAAATTAAGGTTACCCCAAAAAACTTTGCTATTACCGCTGCCCCATTTTCGGAGATATATTTCAAATTTACTGTCAGCGATACGCTCCGGCGTCTGCATGTATGCAACAAAATATTCTTCACCTTTCCACCGCTGCCACAAATGAAAACATTTTTTGCCATTTTCTGATGTGGAAATCATCCACTCAGCGGAAATGAACCCTGGTTGTTTTTTGTAAGCGCAAACCTTAACTTTGAATTGCAAAGGTCAGATATATCGTTAGCGTGCTCCGCCTTGACTGGAAATTCTAAATACATTTGTTTTGCCAATTAAACATCCTGTAATTCGATTTAAGGGTTTAAAATAGATATTTCGTGGAGTATCTTTATAATCTAACTTAACGATAATTATACCAACAAAACGGTCAAAATGTTTAGAGAGCGATCATCATTTAACATAAGCGCTTTAGATGTTGCATTCATTACTAAATGGTCCCATAGCTCAATTGGATAGAGCATCTGACTTCGAATCAGAAGGTTGGGCGTTCGAGTCGCTCTGGGACCGCCATTTTAACATTTGTTTACAAGGCAAAAAACAAATTGATCCACATTCTTATAGCTTTCAAATTCTTGATCTTTTCCCACTCCTCAGTCTCTGCCGAAATGACGGACTTGAGCCGATACAACTCCTTGATAACCAGTACATTAGTTGAAGACGGGGCAGAATGCGAGATTGAGTCATTTTATTTAAGTGTGACGACAAAAATTAATTCAGTTTTTTTGGTCGAGTGTTCTAAAAGTTCCTATTTGAATGAGGTTGAGATAACCTGCAAACTTTCCCCTGCGGACCAGTGTGCAGTTACTCGGTACTAATTTGTTTTAAACGCAAAATTATGAAAAACCCAAAACACAAATTTAAAGACAATCCACAATGTATTTTCACACTAATGTTTGTGGGGCGTTTTGTACCTTTTTCATTGCGAGTCCAGATGAATGGCACAGGCCTTTGCTACTAATAGTAGCTACAACAGTGTCAGGGTTAATTTCTTGCTTTTCAATAAAATTTATTAAAAAGTAAATACATATAATTGTGGATAAAAATCAAAGTTGAATATCACCAAAATCTATCATAAATACTCCGCTCCAGACGCAAGCTATTTACGAAAAAAACTTTACAATCTAAGAGAGACCTTACGTTTTGAAGATAGGACCACTAAGCTAGAAATCACAACCAATATGCACCCTAGTACCGAAGTAAAACTTATACTTTCATCAAAAAGAAAAACGCCAATAGCTAAACCAAAAACAATACGAGAATATCGAAACGGTGTTATCGCAGAAACCTCACCAATTCGCATCGCTGAAACAATCGCGCTGTATCCCACCACACCTAACAAAACACCTAACATCAAGAATAAGCCGGTTTTAATATCAGGCCACAGAAATGGCTCATCAAAAAACAGTGTAAGAACAATGCCAGACATTGCAACAGACAGGAACCCGTGCACACCCAAGGTAAAGATATTTAGTGATTTTGAAACGGCACGGCTTGCGAGGTCTCTACCTGCAAAACCCAACATTCCCAGCACTGCTAATATTGAAAGTACGGAAAAATTATCTGCAGTCGGCTGAATTATTATTAAAACCCCAAGCAAACCGGTACCGACAGCTACCCACCTAAGCACACTCACTTTTTCTTTAAAAATAATCGTTGCACCAATTACAACCACGATCGGCGTTGCCTGCAAGATCATCGTAGAAGAAGCTAACGGGGTAAAAGCGAGTGCTAGTGAATAAAACACCCTTCCAACTATCTCTGAAATAACTCGAAAATGCATTGGCCAAGTTAGAACGTCGGATATCCAAAGTTTTCTTTTGAGGATCAACGCTGTCAAAAAAAAAGAAACAGTTCCACCAATTCCGAGCAGGAATAATATTTGCCCTACCGGTAGCAAGCCCGAGACCGCTTTGATCACGCTATCCTCAAGAGCAAATGCTGCCATTGAGAGTACCATAAGACAACTACCAACAAAGTTCTCTCTTTGAGACGAAGAGTTTCTGCGCGTCACATCAACCCTCCTATTTGTTATTTTTGCAGCACGCTACAAACCAGTTTTTGTCCGTCATGAGTGTCCATTGTTATTGAGGGCACATCTGGGTTGGCGGGGCGACAGGGTATTTTAACCCACTTGTATCCCTGAGCTATCTGCTCCTTAACCGCTTTATTGTAAGCAGCATTACATCCCCCGAGTGAGAGAACCATAACTGCAAAAAAGAACTTTTTCATAAAATACTCCGTAATTATTTGTCATAGTCGTCTCACATGTGTTTGTTATTATTTTGCTTAAAATGTGTTGGTAATAAGAAATGTAAATCAAAAGGATAAGCCGTAGTCGTTATCTATCCATTCAATGAATGTCAGATTAGCGATGCAAACCTACGGCCTTTTGCGCAGCAAAATCAACTAATAAGGGGCCAGAAAGCAACAAATAATTCATAACTTCAATACACCAAAACAAAAGGTAAAACATTGCAGGCCATTAAATTCTGCACTCTCAAAACATCATAAACTCCGCAGCTTTTTTGCGGAGCTACTTTTACATTTAAAACAAACCAAGATATCTTGAATAACTTAATGCCCTTCTCAAATAAAGCGCTCACTGATAGCATATTTTTTCTTACGTCAAAGATCAGCAAAGATTTAAGTAGCGCCTAAACGATAACTGAAAAAAATGGAATACTAATTAAGTGACTCTAAAAATACATGAATAAGGTGCCATAACAAATGGGATAAAAATAAGCACGGAAGGAAAAACCCATTGTCTAGTAGAGATAACGAAGGCTTGTGGTCATGGAAGCAGTCTGAAAACAATAACCGGATGATTGCGGCTCAGAATGGCGAAAGCCTCGGGGGGCCTGGAGAAAACAACATTAAATTGGCCTATTTTGGAGGTTCATGCTTTCGATTAACCACGCCATCCGGTGTAACTTTAATGATTGATCCTTGGCGAAACCCACCTTGGGGTAGTTGGGACTGGTATCTTTACGATTTTCCGTTTTGTGAGGTGGATTTAGGGTTGTCAACTCACGCACATTTTGATCATGACAATCTTCATAGTTTACATGCCAGCGTTCTGCTTGATCGATTGATCGGACGTTTTGAGTTTGCTGACGTTAAAATAAATGGCTTTGCTGACAAGCACGTATCTGACTCAAAACACAATAAATATGATTGGGCTGGACTTACTCAAAAACTCACACCTATGGAGACAAAACCGCCAAATAATTGGCGCTCTTTTGATAATAGCATCCTGGTTATAGAGACCGCTAATATGCGTATTTTGCACTGGGGAGATAATAGGCCTAATCCACCAGAAGAAATTTGGAGTGCAATTGGTGAGGTAGACATTGCATTGTTACCTATCGATGGATCAGAGCATGTCCTGAGTAATCAACAAATAGACTATGTGCGATCAAGGCTTAAGCCTCACATAACAATCCCTCACCATTACTTCGTATGGAACATAACTCATCGCGCATCTTGTTTGTTGCCACCAGAGGCTTGGATGAAAAGCCAGCAGAATGCAAAATTCACCGAGAAAGGGGAGATTACACTGCAAATTGAAGAGGTGAAAAGTCAAAAAAACTTGGCGCTATGTTTTGGAAATGAGGTCGCGTTTGTTCCAGAAGAGGAGCTAAAAAATAAGGAGAGAAAAGTTGGAGCGTAAAACCAATCGAATATCGAAATAAGTAAGATTGTGAGTGAGAGTTATTACTTCAACAAGATCAAAGGGCACGAAAAATGAAAACAAAATGTATTAATGGCGCACTTGGTGTAGAGGTATGTAATGTCGACCTCAATGTAATAAGTGATCAATTGAGATCAGACATTCAAAGCCTTTTCAATAAACATCTTGTTCTTTTATTCCGTGGTCAGAAATTAACACCAGAGTCGCAAATAGAGTTCTCTAAACTCTTCGGTTTGGTAAAATCTCATCCGCTAAAAACGCGCCGAAGTGTTGATGGGCACACCGAGGTTTTGATTCTCGAGAATCAACCAGGACGCCCCGGTGCTCCAAATGATTACTGGCACTCTGACATTTCCCACTCAGATGAACCGCCATCGGCAACTATTCTCCATTCACTGATCGTACCGGAAGGCCGGGGCGATACAATGTTGTGCAACATGGTACGCGCATATGATCAACTTTCAGACCATATGCGCACCGTGATTAAAGGACTTGAGGGCCTGCACAGTGGTATGGCAACGCTTGAGAGAAGCATTGCGGGCAAATCTGACGCGAGGCCAATTGACCCCTCTGAAATCAAGCCTCCACGCGCGCATCCAATCGTACGTTCACCAGCGGGTACAAAACAAAAGGCAATTTTCGTCAACCCACACTTCACTGTCGGAATCAAAGGACTGGACACTGAAGAAAGTAATTGGATCCTTGACCATCTCTATAAGATTGCCACCCAACCAGAAAATATTTACCGTCACCAGTGGAGTGCTGGTGACGTTTTAGTTTGGGATAACCGTCGAACAATGCACTATGCTGTGAGAGATTACACAGAAGATATGCCAAGAAAACTTCATCGCTGTACTGCAAGTGGAGAAATTCCAGTTTAAACTTGACAAGAATTATAGCCTTTTTCCCTTCCCGGTAATATCGGGACAAACCCACGACGAATTGAGAACAAGCTATGAAAATCAAACCAATTGTTGGAATAATTACTTCTGAAACTGTTGGTTTCAATGGCAGGCAGCTGTCTCATTCTACTGGAAAGCGTTATGTCGATTCTGTCATGAATTTCTCAAAAGTTATCCCAATTCTAATTCCGGCCTGCATCGGAAAAAATGATCTTGGGACTTTACTTGCAACAATTGATGGAATCGTTTTAACCGGAGGAAGGGCTAATATCGAACCACAACATTACGGCGGTGCAGAATTTCCAATCGATGAGCCTATTGACCCAGCTCGAGACAAAGTTGTTTTAGATATCATTCCTGAATGCTTAAAAAGAGAAATGCCCATTTTTGGAATTTGTAGGGGAATACAAGAAATCAATGTCGCCTGTGGAGGAACACTTTTCTACCGAGTGCATCACGAAAATGGTAAGAATGACCACCGGATGCCACAAAATGATGATGCCGCTCTAGAGGATATTTTTAAACCTAAACACGAAATAAGGTTTACAGAAAACAATCTTTTCACAACATTTTTAGAAAAAGATAGATTTACAGTTAATTCATTACACGGCCAGGGCATTGACAAATTGGGCGGAGGCCTAACTATTGAAGCCTATTCAGAGGACGGCCTTGTTGAGGCCATAAGTGTCACAGATTACAAAGCATTCGGTGTCGGAGTGCAATGGCATGCTGAGTTTCATCCAGAAAAAGAAGAAAATGAACTGAACAAAATACTTTTTAAAAAATTTGGCGAGTCTTGTATGGCGTTTCATTCAGCAAGGCGGTAGTGGTCAAAGACCAATATCTCCAATCCCAAGAACCCCATAATAGAAAATCAAAAAATATGACACGTCAGTTTTTTTGCTGGCTTTCTATTTCACGATACCAACAGTTAATTTTACCAGTAGGAGATTTTTCATGAAAACAAAGGGGCGTTGCTATTGCGGCATTATTAAGTACGAGGTTGAGGAACAAGCAGAAGCGTCTTTTCAATGCCACTGTAGAGAGTGTCAGTATATCACAGGGGGAAACCCAAATACTGTAATGGCCTTTCCAAAAGAGTCATTCACTTATGTTTCAGGAAAACCCAAAAAATTTACCCGACAGGATATTGATGTAGCAGTAACACGGCACTTTTGTGAGAACTGTGGCACAGCAATTGGAACGGAAAGCCCTGCCCGCCCAAATTCGATGATTGTAAAGGTTGGCACTATGGATAACCCTTCTGCATTCATACCTCAGGCAGCAATATTTACTTGTGATGCTCAGCCTTTTCATAATCTGCCAGAGGGTATTCCTCTCTTCGAAAAAAGACCCAAAAAAAATGATTAATTTACTGGATAGTTAAAAAGATTAAAATTTTTCTACCCAAGGCCTTAATTCAATTTCCCAAGCCCATGCGCTTCGATTTTGACGATGAAAACTTAAGTAGGTCTTGGCAATTTCATCGGGATTTAGCAGATTCTGTTCACCAGTATCAGGACGTATCTCAGACGAAATTCCACCATCAATCACAAAATGAGCGACATGAATGTTTTTGGGGTGCAACTCTCTCGCCAGAGACTGCGCGAGCCCTCGCAAACCAAACTTGCCCATTGCGAATACTGACGAGTTGGCAAAGCCCTTAACACCCGCTGAAGCGCCTGTAAAAAATATACTTCCTGAGTTCTCTGAAACCATTCGAATAGCGGCTTGTTGAGCGACTAAAAAAGCCCCAAAGCACGTTGTCTCAAGAGCGAGTTTTGTTTGCTGAGGATCAAGACTAGTGATATCCCCGCGAATCCTTTCAGAGGGATTGTAAACGACGATTGAAGGACTACCAAATATCTCGTCAGTCTGAGCAAATAATCTTTTAACTTGATCAGCATCAGAGGAGTCGCATTGAACCAAATCACAACCAATTTGTTCCGAAAACCCCTTCAATTTTTTAATGTTTCGCGCAGCAAGTACGACGTCTATGTCGTTAATTCGAAAAAGCCTAGCAAGGGAAGCGCTTAAGCCATTTCCGGCACCAACAATAATACAGGTTTCAGTTTTTCGACGCATAAAAAGAGGCTCCTGACCAACTTGCTATTATCTTAATCGATGGTTTCACGACTCAAACTAACGTATTCGAACTATTGATTTCAATATAACACAGTGCTCCCAAAAAAAGTAAAGGCGGTTTAAAAGCGATCGTAAATAGACAATCCCAATCTAATTCAAAGCTGTTTTTCAAAAAAAACCTAAAAACAAAAAACGATGTTAAAACAACCTACATCCTTGGCTGCTTTAACATCGCAAGTAATCTGCTAAGCCTATTCGAAAAACCTTTACGCTACTCAGCAGCAATAGATAAGTTTTGACGTGAGTCCGTATAGGACTCTACAGCAGCACCGACACCGGATCCCGCCTGAAATGGGATGCCTACATCGCGCAGTGCCATTTCAACGCCACCAAGTGCACGCAGAACCATGGTTTCGTTTAACCAGCCGAGATGACCGATACGAAATACCTTGCCAGCAACCTTGCCTAAACCGCCTCCAAGAGAGACACCATAGTTGTGATAAGCAGCACTGATAACGTCGTTTGCATTGTGGGTTTCGGGCACAACAATAGCAGTCACCGTATCTGAATGCCATTTTGGCGCCACTGCGCAGTTACGAAGGCCCCAAGCGTCAACAGCCGCGCGCACCCCGTTTGCTAAGCGGTTGTGGCGAGCTACAACGTTTGGAAGGCCCTCATTATTCAAGAGATCTATCGACGCTCGCAATCCGCGCATCAAAGTCATTGCCGGCGTGTATGGGAAATAGCCATCATTATTCATTTTCTTCATTTGGTGAAAATTGAAATAACCTGAAGACACACTAGACCCACAGCAATTATTTAAAGCTTTACTGCTTACCCCAACAATACACAGTCCAGTCGGGAGCATGAAGCCTTTCTGCGAACCAGAGACGATCACATCCACACCCCACTCATCCATCTTAAACTCAAGGCTACACACGGAGCTAACTCCGTCGACAAAAAGAAACGCGGGGTGTCCCAATTCGTCCAAAATTCGGCGCACGCCAAGAACGTCGCTAGTAACCCCGGTTGCAGTCTCGTTATGGCAAACAAGTACTGCTTTGATCGAATGCGCCTTGTCACTGGACAGGATATCATGATATCGATCCAAAGGAACCCCTTCGCCCCACGGAACATCGCAATTGTGAACGACCATGTCATAGTCGCGGCACATATCGACCCATAGGCTTGAAAATTGACCAAATGATGATGTCAAAACCCCATCGCCGGGGGTCAAAATATTGCTAATCGCTGCTTCCCAGCCGCCTGTCCCCGAACCGGGAAACACTAAAATCTCACCTGTCTTGGTACGGAATATATCTTTCAGGTCGGAAAATAAAGGCTTCGTGAATTCTGGGATGTCGGGAGCACGGTGATCCTCAAGTGGGATCTGCATCGCGCGCTGCACCTCGTTTGGCATATTCGTTGGACCAGGAATGGCCAGTGTTTTGTATCCAATCATCGCTTCCTCCGTGTTAACGCTTTATTACATTCAACTAAATAAAAAAAAAATTCACGCAAAATAGGGTTTTTGTGTTTACTGTTTAATTAACATTGACAATTTTTGTTAATTTGTTAATTTCTGTTCAACCATTTGTCAATGGCTTTATTGAAGTGGGTAGGGAATCAATGCAAAAAACATTTATTGGAACCCAATTGCGTCAATTACGCCGTGAGCATGGGCAAACACAAGTTGAGATGGCACGAATATTGGGGGTCAGCGCGGCCTACATCAATCTTTTGGAAAAAAATCAGCGCAGCCTCTCCGTAGCAGTGTTGATGGGCCTAGCTGATCATTACAATGTGGACTGGCGAGATGTGGTGTTGGACAAAAGCGCAAACCTGCTTGCCGACCTGCGAAACTCAATCCAAGATCCTTTATTTGCTGCCAACCAGCCTGACATACAAGAATTACGTGCCGCGATTGATCATGCGCCGTCGTTGGTGCAAAATTTTTTAAAACTGCATCAAAGCCACCGCACAGCCATGGATAACATCATGAGGCTTGGCAGTGAGAGAATGCCTCAAGAACTGCTTACCTCATCACCCGAAACGATTATTTACGATTTTTTTCGGGACCATTTTAATCATTTTGATGTTTTGGAGAGAGCGTCTGAAGCGTTGAGGAAAGAGGAGCCGTGTGAACCATATGAAATGCAAAATATCCTCAAAAAGCGCCTTTTTACCCGTCACGGCATAACAGTCAAAACAAAGCCCGTCGAAGAAATGAGCGAGTCCCTTCGAATATATGATGCTGAACAAAAAATTATTCTGTTATCTGAAGCGCTTGATTATCAAAATCGTACATTCCAACTTGCGCACATTATATGTTTCGTTGAATTATCCAAAATCTTAGAAGACATCACTTCCAAAACCAACATTGACTCAAAACCCGCTATCAAACGTTGCCATGTGGAACTGGCCAATTATTTTGCAGCAGCTCTCCTGATGCCTTACGATGCAATACATGCGATGGCAGAGCAAAGCGGCTATGACATCGATCGAATGGGTTCAGCCTTCGCGGTTTCATTTGAACAAGTCTGCCAACGTTTGACAACTTTGCAAAGAGAGACAAAACGGGGCGTGCCATTTTTCTTTTTACGGGTCGATAAGGCTGGGAATGTGACCAAAAGATTCAACGCTACAAGTTTCAACATTGCTGAATATGGCGGATCTTGCCCCGTTTGGAATCTTCATACGGCTTTTCGAACTCCAGGAGTCATATTGCCACAATTCGTTGAATTACCTGATGGTGAGAAATTTTTTACACTTGCTCGCACAACCGAGCGCCCAGTGTACTCCATGCAAACCCAGGATCGACGTCTAGCCATTTCGTTAGGTTGCGAAATCAAACATGCCAGCAAAATGGTTTATACGACAACTTTTCAAAAACCAGCGAATGACACCTTTAGCAAGATTGGAATCAGTTGCCATTTATGCTCAAGGCACAATTGTTCACAGCGAGCACATGATCCGTTGTTCACCGAATTAACCACTGATCCAACGCGGCGCGGTGTGACGCGTTATGAGAGTTAACCGGCAGACTAATTAACCCGATGATCGAAAGCACAACAAATGCCTACAAAGAGTAACTCTTAAAAATTGAAACGTGCACGCCCTCACCCCTTTCTAAAACACTTTGGTTCTAAACCTTGTGTTTTGTGATGAAAAACATCTGATCGTGAAAGCGATCAAAATTGTGCTATTCTCCAGACAACGTTGGTAATGTTGGGATTGAGCGGTATGATAGTTAGAGAAGTCCATCTGTACCATGTTTGCATGCCTTTGCTTGAACCATGGGTGACCGCTTATGGGTCACAGGACAATATTGAAAGCCTGTTTGTTAATCTGAAATTTGACAACGGAGACGGATGGGGCGAATGCGCTCCCGCACCGCTACCACTGTATAATTCTGAATACACAAAGGGCGCTTTTGCTGCAGCGCATGATGTCTTTTCGGCACAGATTGTTGGTAAAGAAATATCATCAGCTGAGCAATTACAGTCCTTATTTGCAGAGTTCAAAGGTCATGAGTTCACCCGATCAGCCTTTGACGCAGCGTGGTGGGACGCGCACGCTCTTGCATGCACCAAACCCCTATGGTTACTTATTGGCGGTGTAAATCAAACAATTTCAGTTGGTGCGGATATCCCAGTTTTGTCCAGCACTTCCGCTCTAATTGACAGAATTTCTGAAGCCATTGATCAAGGTTTTCCAAGAGTTAAATTAAAATTTAATCGCAGTTGCACCGTTGAGATGATTGAGCGAGTCCGTTCTAATTTTCCCAACCTCGTTATGCATATCGATTGCAACAGCGGGTTTACTCTCGACGATATTGAGATGTTTCGTGATCTCGATCAACTAGAGCTAGAAATGATTGAACAGCCTCTCGCGTATGATGATCTTGTAAACCACGCCGCACTTCAAAAACAAATAACGACACCAATCTGTCTTGATGAGAGCGTCACCTCTTTAAGCCGTGCTGCCAAGGCAATAAGAATAAAGGCATGTCGATGGATCAATATTAAAACAAGTAGGGTTGGCGGACTCACTAATGCACTAGCAATCCATGATTTGTGCAAAGATCAAGGCGTTCCAGTTTGGGTTGGTGGCATGCTCGAGTCCGCTGTTGGCCAGGGCCCATCCCTGGCATTGGCAACCAAAGATAATGTTGGCTATCCCAGTGACATATTCCCCAGCAAGCGGTTTTTTGATGAAGATTTTTCAACCCCTGAAATTACTCTCTTGGAACAAGGGAAGATCGCTGCACCAGAAAGGCCTGGTTCAGGCTTCACTCCAAAATTAGATTTTTTACAAAAACACAGTATTGCCACTGCAAGAATCAAATGAGGGCCTTGAATAATGGAAGATTGCTAGCCATATCACGCAAAACATTCGCGCTTTCAGTTTTAACCAAAATCGTTTTGGCAAGCGCCCGGCATGGCATGGCACCCAGGAGCCATTAATCCTCTAAATACACCGTTTGACTTTCTCAGGGTGCAGGAGTAGGAGAAAAAGAATACTTAACAAATCCCTTTTACGTATTCTGTGTTGTCTGATTGTCACGATTTTCTCAGGCACCGCATCTGCAGCTGGTTCTAGTAATGATTACGGCACAACATCTAAAATGCCCCCCGTTACGTAAACGCGATCAAATTTATTGAAGAAGGTAAGTACCAACAGGCAATAAAATTGTTAAAGTTAGCATACAGCAAAAAAAACAAAGCTACTGATATTATAAATTTATTAGAATTTTCTCACCGAAAAACTGGAGGCTTGGAAAATGACAGGGCCTATTATCGTAAGGCCCTTAAAACAGACGGAAAGCACAAGGGCGTTCTCAAGTATCAGAGCGAATTGTTCTTGATACTGGATAACCAGGCATCAGCAGAAGACAATCTGAGAAAGCTGGATAATATATGCTGGTTTGTTTGCTGTGATTTAGATGATCTACAGAACTGCAATTTAAAATTTTTAAATCTTAATTGACGAATTGAAAGCTATGTATGCTGAAAATTATCCTCTAAACTATCTCTTCAATTGGGTCCTGATCGGTCTCTCTACTCTGCTTCTTTCGCTCTCCTCGAGTTCCGTATGGGCTGGTCAATGCACAGAACGAAAATGGCGAGAAGACTATCCTCGTGATCAAGAGTCTGGGCTGATTTGCGAACATCCAGCCTCACAAACAATTTTCTATATTTTTTCGGATGACAAGGGCTGCGCGTTCGAGCTTTATTATCGGAATGGACGTATTCTTGCCCAGTCATATGTTGTGACCAGATACATTGAGCATCTAGATTTTTCAGGCCTTCGCCTTGACCGCAAATCGCTGCAACTGAAAGATCGGCGTGAAACAAAGGCCAAATGCCGAGTTGCAACTGCCCAAACAATCATCAATGAATATAGTGAAAATGTTAACGCTCAGCTTAGCAACAATAGATTTTAATAGAAATAACGCCCGCTCCGCCAACCCACCCTCACAACTGTTATTTGGATAGTTATAGATGATCTCAATTGCTGTTATTATTCACGCCGCCATCATTGGCTTTATGGTTTTCTTTTCCGCTGTCGTTGCCCAATCGGTTTTCAAAACCTTGTCTCAGAAAGCCGCGGGGGCTTTCTTGCGGGTTTTGTTCCCCCGCATGTTCATCTTTGGCCTCATATTATCGCTCATGGCATCATCCGTCGCCGCCTATGCCGGTGCTGCGGAAATAGCCTTGTTATCCATTTTTATTTCAACAGGATTTGTCCTAAACGCCTTTGTGGTGACGCCAATAATAAATAAGCAGCGCGATGCAATGCTAAAAGGTGATGATAATGCTGAAAAAAAATTCAAACAATTTCATTTTGTTTCAGTTGCCATTTTTTTGGTTCAATTAATAGCCAGTTCATATATCGTCTTAACAAGCATGATACAGAGCATATAAACAAAGCACTCGTTGTGTTTTCACAGTTGAGGCAGAGAAATTACGCTGCCCTTCGTGTAAATATCAGATTATCAGTGTCCGATAGTTCCGCCTGATAACAATAGCCGCCAGAACTAAAATCTTTTAAATCTTCACAGTCGGTCAGCTTATTTTGCATGACAAAACGAGCCATGGCACCGCGAGCCTTTTTTGCATAAAAACTGACAATTTTTGGCGTTCCGTTTTTATTTTCCATAAAAATTGGCGTGACAACCGGCATTTTTAAACTGGCGAGATCAACCGCACCAAAATATTCTTTGGATGCACAATTGACCAGAAAAGTCGATTTTGTTTCTTCTGCCTGTTTGTTCAGAGCGTTTGATAATGTTTTACCCCAATATTGATAAAGAGACCGTCCGCGCGTTGTTTCCAGCCTTGTTCCCATTTCCAGCCGGTATGGTTCAATCTCGTCAAGTGGGCGTAACACTCCATATAATCCAGACAGAATGCGTAGGTGATTTTGCGCCCACGCCATTTCCTCTGGCTCAAAAGTTGCGGCTTCCAGCCCCTGATAAGTATCACCTGCAAATGCGAGTGCCGCCGCTTTTTTTTCCTGTGAACCAAAACGAGCAAAACGATCAGCATTCAACTGCGCCAAATTCTGGCTGAGCCCCATCAACGATTTAAACTTATCAACACTCAGACCCCGCATAACACCTGCCAACTCCTGGGCATCCTGCCCAAAAAGGGGTTGCGTTGGTTCTATATTATCGACGGGCAGCATATTTAATTTCTTTGCAGGCGATACCACAACCAACATAATTCATCTCCCTTCATCACCGGGTCAACAATCGACTTTCGGACCGACAGAATTTTCTGACCCAAACCTGATCGCTACTGCGTACCAAGATCAAATTAGGAATGTAGCATAAAAAATTTACAAAAAAAATTCCACGCATCATTCAGAATTAGGTCGGCTTTCTATCTAATGGATTAAACATCCGTATTGGACATTTTATGTGAGCAAGCACTATTTTCAAGACAAAGCGAGCGTTTTAATGATAGCGGGAATATTTTTCTTGAAGTTGAAAAAACCCTTTGTCGCGAATTGCCAGCAGAATAAATCTTGGTGCTGCTTAATGAAATTTAGATCAATATTCCACACATCATTAGATCGATTTAAAAAATCTAAGTTTTCTCCAATAAACGGGTAACAAACATCGCACCCGGGCATTTTACCCAATACTTGTCGGGCTTCCCTGGCATCTAAAACTTCACATTGCGGGTACTTTTGAGCCGCTGATTTAATGAGATTTTGCTTGAACTGAGCAACACTGGGACTAATCGCAATTTGCCGAGAAGCGTTTGCAAGGCTCATGACGTATATCTTTTTGTAATTTTTTGTTTCATTTCTTTTCAACATGTTAAGATTTGAATCCATGATAAGCAGTGTTTCAAATTTCTGTTTCGTAGATATCTCATAATCAATTGGTTGGACCACATGAACCTTTTCATCAACCAATGGTAAAGCCCTTTCATTCAGCCTAGCGTTATCAAAACGTCCGCCGGTAAATTTACTAATATTTTCAGCCCGAGCGAGATAACATTTTCCCATTGTCTGAATACCAGCAACCCACCGCCAACCAAGGGTATTTGACGCAGCATCACCATCGAGCAGATGTTGAAGGAAAAACTGGGCGCCAGCTTGCCAAGGGAGTCCCAATGTAAAAATCCAGATACTTGCAAACCACATTCTGGCATGGTTGTGCAAATAATTCGTATTGCGAAGCTCCTGTGCCCAGAAATCAAAGCATTCAATTCCAGTCTTACCATTAATGGCAGCCAGATAATTTTTATTATCTTTTTGGCTAATTAATTTATCCTGCTGGTCAAACGCTACAAAATCACTCCAAACCGTTGGCCTGTGTTCTAACCACCCCTTCCAGTAGACGCGCCAAAATACTTCTTGAATAAATTTTTCAGCCCTTTCATGCGTGCTGACACCCAGCGTTGCGCGCACAACGTCATATTCGTCAATCACCCGATGCGAGATATATTTAGAGAGCAGAGAAACATTGTGGCGTTTATCTGGCCCAAAATCAAAATTACGAAGGCGAGAGTATTGTTTCAGATTTTGCGCTAAAAACCTGTTAAGTTCGACCTCAGAGTCTCTAAAAACATCCATTTCACTTCCATTAATCATTGAAAAATTTCAACTTAAGCCGCTTTGATTTTACTAATCCTTGTATACCTAATTCTGCGGTTTGCCGGTCTCAGCAAGAATGCCCTCAACAAGGGTTTGCACGCGAAACGCCTCATTCATTGTCGCTAGCCTGTTTGGTTTCGATGCAAGGTGAAGCGACAGATCATCAAGCTGCGCTTTTAGGCCTGCTGCCCGCGGATCTTTCGGCGGCTCGCGCAAGGAAGTAAAATCCCCACCGTCACTAATCGAGTCCATATGAAAATTGCTAACACGGCGGCTGGTTTTCGTTCCTTTTACCGTAAATTCTTGTCGGTCAGGCTGAGCACCGCCAACCGTTGCCAGAATAGACACTTCCTGTTTCTTTTCCGATGCTAGCCGCGCCAGAACCGCGGTTTCACACAAAGACGAATCTTTGGGATAAGTGGTATGTGCCGATAAAAGGGAAAGCGGACCCAAAACACGTTCGCTAAAAAACAGGAAGTGGGAAATGACCTCCCGGGTCATGCCACCCTCGGCGCGAAATCGCAACCAATCGGCATCCCTTTGCCAAAGACGCGGCCAATCCGGATAAGTGACAACAATATCGACCCCAAGCAAGTCACCCATATCCCCCCTTTTTTTTGCAGCAAGTAAATCGGTCAATGCTATCCCTGATGCTTGGGTAAAATTCACTGCTACCGGAACATGAAAGGATTTGAGACGTCCCATCATTCTTGCGCTGTCGTCAATATTGACGCCAAACGGCTTCTCCAGAAACAAGGCTTTGCCCGCTGCGGCTGCCTCAAGAGCGTAGGGCTCGCGAACAGCTGGAGGACAAGCAAGGTAAACCAAGTCAGATTTGCTTATGGCGTCGCTTGCGCTATCCATAATGTATGATTTTGAGTCCAGTAGCTTTGCCCGTTGACATGCGGATTGATTCGGATCCCATAAATAATCTGGTTCAAAGTTGTTATGGCTCCTCATATGGGAAAGCATTCGGCGTCCCATTATGCCCAACCCAATTATTGCTACCTTGATCGCCATGATTACTCCTCAATAAGCTGATGCTGGACGCTCTCATCAAATCCATTTGTTTGAGAGCCCTTGGAAGCTTTGTGCTTGCTATTTTTCTTGCAATCTGAAAAAACTCCAACGCTCAAATAGTTATTTTTCAATCATTATAATATTGAAAAAGTGTTGCAACTTGCCAGTCATTTGGTTCCTTATCACTCAACCTTGTGAAGCAGGATTTATAATTGTCAGAAAATTCTTATGATATACATGAAGTGATAGAGATGGCGCTTAGCGATCACACCAGCTTCCGAGATATTGAACGGCTTTATGGGTTGAGTGCCGATGATGTGAAACGGATTATGCGCCAAAATCTCAAACGTGGAAGCTATGAGGCATGGCGACGGCGGGTACGAAAATTTGCAGATCGGCGCGAACATTACAAATAGCAAAACGAACCTGGCAAGTGGTACACTCTGATATTCTGACCCATGATCTTATAACCGTTTATCCGCTTTCTTGACTCAATCGAGCCGGCCATCTTTATAAGCAGACCATAATTCATGCAGCATCTCTTCTGCCTCGTCATTTGACAAAAACTGGGGCTTTTCCTCAAAATTACTAAAAACCTTTCCAACAAATTCCTCAGCATTATTTGACATTGGTAAAAACATTTCTGCCTTATGCAAGAAAATATGCAGATCAGTTGCCCACTTTTTTACTTCTTGATTTAGAATCATTAATTCCTCCAGAGTATCACATGAGCCAGTTTTCGGCTTCGTATTCAGGAGCTTGTTTTATACAACAATCGGAGAAGAATGCTACCCTTTGCAACCCCTGCAAAAAACATGTTTAACAACAGGCAGGGCAATCTACAAGTGTTCCCACCTCACAATTTTACAGGATGGCCATGCGGGGTCTGAATGTAAGCATCAATCCATTGCGCCTTTAGAGCGTCCAACGTTTCAGGATCAACAATCCCTTTTTCCTGCATTACCTCAATGAGAGTTTGCAACCAAATCAGATAATAATCTTCGCTGCCATCAAGTCCCTGCCGGCCATCATAAATAGCCATATTACTTCTCGCACCAGCCAGATTTTTGCCAAAGCGTCCTGACCATTCTGCCCAGCAAAAATGCCCCGCCTCGTTGAGATGCACTGCAAGGGCAAATACTTCAGCATGCCACGGTGCGGCAAAAGCCTGCTCTGGTTCTCGCTCTGCACTTATCATAGTACCGGCTCAAGATAGCTTTCCCAGCAATCAACAATGACACTGTCACCCCTCCCCCCGGTATGCGGCCACAACTCGATACTGGAAAACTCTACTGAATACAGAGGCTCGGGATGTTCGCCAAGAAAATGCGCGTTGCTGTTTGGCAGGACATGATGCCCATGATGGAATAATATGCTTCCAGTTTTTCCAGCTGCATAATACGGTAATCTGGTGTGGCCTGGCTTCTGCAGCATCGTATCAGATGGCTGTTTGGTCTGCACAATTTGTCCCAACGAAAATGCGGGCTCGGCCGTCGCCGGGCGTGATGCTCGTGACCCCGTTGCCAGCATCGCTTGAACCTCGCTGGCTTTAAGTGCCTTTTTATATAGCGGTTGCTGCGGGCCGTCATAAGCACCGTTGGCAATTTCATCACGCGATATAAACCCGTTTGCTACAAAAAGATTGGTCAGAGCTGCCAGCCATTTTTCATAATAGGTAAACGATTGGTAATCACTCTTTGGCAGTGTTTCACGCCAGAACCGAGATGTATCAATGCTCCATTTTCCCATTGCACCCCCGGCCACGGTAAGACCCAGAACGCGTTTATGCCATGGTTGATCGAAAATTGGATCGCCTGGCCTGTCAGGGGTGACTCGTCCTGCTGGATCTCCCCCAATATCGTGATATGACTTCATCGCTACCCCCTTTCTATCACTCGACGGGACGATTTGCGGTGGGGGCTTACGGCAAACCAGCACCAATCATTGAATTGCGACTCACCCAGCCCACCAGGTCGGCTTGATCAAGGCCGAAACTGGCTTTGGGCTGCATTGGCAGAACTAGATAACGGATTTCTGCGGTTGAGTCCCAAACGCGGATCTTTTGGTCTTGCGGGATGATTATACCAAATTCTGACAATACTTCTCTCGGTTCACTCACAGCCCGGCTACGATAAGCATCAGATTTATACCATGCTGGCGGCACCCCAAGTACCGGCCATGGATAACAGCTACACAAGGTACAAACGACCAGATTGTGGCATGCGGGTGTGTTTTCTACCACAACAATATGCTCTCCCTGGCGCCCGCCAAACCCCATTTCAGCCAAAATGCCATCGGTATTATTTACCAGTTGTTTTTTAAATTCAGGGTCATTCCAAGCGCGTGCAATCAGGCTAGCCCCGATGTGCGGACCAATGTGATGCTCGTATTGATCAATGATTGCGTCAACGGCAGCCGGATCAACCAATCCTTTGCGGACCAATAATGTTTCAAGCGCCTTAACCCGCAATGCTGGCTCAGGGGGTAAAAGGGAGTGGGCGTGATCGTCGTGGTGATCGTGTGGCATTCAAAATTTTAGCATGAGAATTCCCAACAAGTCCAGAAATGGCATATAAAAAGCTTTACATTTGGCAAATGTGGTAGAAATGGAACGCTTGGCATATCAGAGAAACGCTTTAGTATATGCAAGGATTATCTATTGACGACTGGTGGATCCATCAAAAATTTAAACCAATAAAGATTTTGCAAGATGCGAGGATAAATAATGGAGACACGACTTGACGGACGCAATGCCGTAATCACTGGCGGCAGTGCCGGTATAGGCAAAGCTATTGCCAAGAGTTTTCTTACCTCTGGTGCTAATGTTTCCATTGTGGCACGGCGCAGCGAAGTTCTGATGGCAGCGAAGGCTGAAATTGAGGCCGAGGGTGCGACAACTGGCACAAGTGGTAAAGTTATTGCCCTATCAGGTGACATTCGTAATTCTGAAGAATGCGAAAAAGTCATTGCCAAAACACAAGCCGCATTTGGCCATGTTGATGTCTTGGTCAATAATGCTGGGACATCCCAGCGTGGTGATTTTCTCGAAGTAAGCGACGAGATATGGCAAGACGACCTGGATTTAAAACTCTTTTCAGCGGTGCGTTTATGCCGCCTTGTTATCCCGGGCATGCGGTCACGCAAATGGGGCCGGATTATCAATGTTCTGAACCTGGGAGCAAAAGTGCCTAATGGTGGGGGCGCGCCAACTGCCGTAAGCCGTGCTGCTGGCATGGCACTTACCAAGGTCCTTGCCAAGGAAAATGCAGGCTTCAACATCCTTGTCAACGGGCTGCTTGTTGGTCGAATTAGAAGTGAGCAGTGGGAGCGTCGTCACGCAGCTGACACGCGGGGCCTTAGCCTCGAAGAATGGTACGAGGATGCTGCCAAACAGCTTAACATAGATCGTTTTGGTACAGCCGAAGAGTTCGCTAATATGGCTACATTTCTGGCATCAGATGCCGGATCCTATATTAACGGTACAGCTATCAATGTTGATGGTGGCAGTTGCCCAGTTGTGTAACCAATCGCAAATTGCTAGGGCTTGGGAGTGGCGGCCACTTGGTGTATCTGTTCACGGTGGAGCGCATAGATACCCATTCCAACAACTATGACGGTGCCAAAAATAGTAGTCATATCAGGCAAATCGCCAAATAACAAAAACCCAAACAGGATTGCCCAAATCATACCGGTATAACGGAATGGCGCGACAAAACTAATCTCACCATTACGCATCGCCATTACCGCAAAAAGATGCCCGCCAGTAATGGCAATTCCTGCCAGCGTGATGGTGCCGTACATGCCACTCGTCATTGGTGTCCAACCTGTCGCAACAGACATACCGCCTCCAAAAAGCAAAACTGGAACCGCCGAAATAAGCGCGACAAATAATGATGGTACTGATGGGTCGAGGCGGCGAGTAATAGCATCACGAAGTGTAATAAAACCAACAGCAATTAACGCGAGGACCGAGAATTGATTAAACCCCTCGCCGCCTGGCCTGATGATGATCAGCACGCCAACAAACCCAATTAAAATTGCACTCCAACGCCGCCAGCCAACTTTCTCGCCAAAAAAGATCGCTGCAAACATTGTCACGGTGAGCGGTAACGACTGGAGGATTGCTGTAACATTGGCGAGTGGCATTTTGGATAAAGCCGTCAGAAAGGCCATTGTTGCGCCAAGTTCGGAAAATGCCCGCACCAAAACAAGCTTCCAATTACGCCGATCAATACGGATAAAAAGGCTTTTTCGCGCATGAGCGATGGCAAATAACAATGGAACTGACACTAGGCCACGTAAAAAGATACCCTGTTCAATAGAAATGGCTTGAAACAGATATTTCATCAGCGCATCGTTGCTAACAAACGAGAACAGGCTAACCGTCATCAAGATGGCACCAAATATATTATCAGATAATTTCAAAATCTATTTTTACCTCAACCTCCGCAAGCCTCTTGCTTATGCGCCGAAGCCAGCGATAAAACAATATTTAAACAGCTGAGAATCAACAACTAATTTATCCCCGCATGATAGGAGGCGAATTCATTATTGCTATGAGTGCAAAAGTTCTTTACCCGCAGTCATCTGCAAATAGCTGAAAAAAGCAACTATCTCTAACGCATGTCACTAAAAAAAGAGTTTTCTAGTAGGCGACCAGGTTTCAATAGGATCGATAAGAGAGCAGCTATGTCAATTCGCCCTGTTAAAATGTCCAGCACAGCCCGCCCTGCAATGGAGGGGGCTGGCGTTCACTTGCACCGGGTTTTCGGCTTCGGTGATACCAGTTCCTTTGATCCGTTTTTAATGATGGATGATTTTCGCAATGATGATCCGCAGCAATATCAAAACGGGTTCCCATGGCACCCTCATCGCGGTATTGAGACAATTACCTACGTTTTAAAAGGTACTGTTGACCATGGCGACAGCCTCGGCAATGTCGGCACGCTTGGTGACGGTGATGTACAATGGATGACAGCCGGCTCAGGCATCATCCATCAGGAAATGCCAAAAGGTGATAAAGATGGCGCAATGCACGGATTTCAGCTTTGGGCAAATTTGCCATCATCCCAGAAAATGACGACACCTCGTTACCAAGACATTAAATCGCAGGAAATTTCTGAGTTACTTGATGATGATGGTAGCCACATTCGTATTATCGCTGGTGAGTACCGCGGTTATAACGGTCCAGTTGATGGAATCGCTGCAGAACCACAATATTTGGATATCACCCTTCCCCCGCACTGTTTTAAAAGGTTTCCTTTCGATACCAGGCGTCAGGGTTTCGCCTATATTTTTGAGGGCAGCGCGCGCTTTAAAGATGCCTCTGATCCATTTGGAATAAAGGTTGAAAAGGAGTTCGATGGAAAAGAATTGGAAATTCGTGATTTATCAGGCAACCGCACGTTAATTGTCTTCGATCATGGGGATGAAGTTGCAGTAACCTCAGGCGATCAGGGTGTAAGGTTTCTTCTGATATCTGGTGCTCCACTTCGTGAACCAGTTGCCTGGCACGGGCCGATTGTGATGAACACACAAGCCGAGTTACAAACAGCAATGCGCGAATTAAATAACGGAACATTTATCAAAACTGGTGCTGCTGGATGGTAAGGAAAAGCAATAGATTAGGTATGTTAAATGCGTAAAATTCAATCTCAAGGCCTTCATCATGTCACCTTGAATGGCGCTGACCGGCAAACCTCAATTGATTTCTGGGAAGGTCTACTTGGAATGCCCTTCATTTTTGAGCAGCCAAACCTAGATAGCCCACAAGAGGCCCATCTTTATTTTGATCCGGGCGATGGGCGGTTGATCACTGTGTTCTGCGATGAATCGCGACCTAAAAAAATGCAACGCTTGGCTCAGGATCCGGGCCAAGTTCACCATCTTGCGTTTTCGATATCTCAGGTAAGTTTCTGGCAAGCTGTGGACCGGCTCGATGAACGCAAAATACAGCATTCTGGGCCAAAAGATCGCGGCTTTATGGATTCTATTTATTTCCGTGACCCGCTTGGTCTACTGATTGAACTCGCATCCTATCGATTTGATCCGCCTACTGGAAGTACGCATTCAAATGTGCTCAAAGTGGCTCATATCTTGAGGATAAAAGCGGGCGCGGCAGCCATTGAAGCCTGCCATGTTGCCGACGCGATTGAAAAGATTACTCATGAGAGCGTGCAATCACTATCTGATAAAAGTTTACCCCAGAATTAGCATGTGCTCAGCCGATCAGACGGGCAATCATTCGGCTATTACAGCGAACAGAGGTTTCCATAGCAGCACCATTGCTATCTTTAGAATTATTTTGGATATTATTTGGGCTGTTTTATTTGTTCGTCAGTTGTTCTTTTAGCCTTGATGGCTTTTGTAAATTGTCGCCCCGTGCGCAGCACATTTGACCCCATTTTTATATGCAACCGATCAACCGCCGCCTCCAAGCGATTACGTCTATTGTCCTCGCCTCCATCAAGATCAAACAAGCGCGCCTCATATGCTTCACCTAAATGATTAACTCCTATTCCCAACAATCTAAATTTATTATTATTTCCTACTTCATTTATCAAGAGATCACGGCCAATATCAAACAATTGGTATGCCTTATCAATCCGGCTTGGCAGGGACCGGCTTCGGGTTATCACACGGTGATTTGCCCGCTTCAATTTCAAAGTCACAGTTCCACCTGCAATGCCTTTGGCTTTCAGACGCGATGACAGTTTAAGGCATAAGGCCTCCAATTCGGCTTCCAATGATTTAAGATCTGACAGATCTTGCGAAAAAGTAGTCTCGTTCGAAACAGATTTTGCCTCCCGGTCAGCAACCACTGGCCTTGGGTCATTGCCTTTTGCCAAATTCATCACCATCATGGTTTGGCTCCCAAGGACCGTCGAGATTCTTTTCACCTTCCCTTTTGCAAGATCAGCACAGGTAAAAACACCAATTCTGTTTAGCCGCATAACTGCCGATTGGCCAATACCATACAAAACCGATATCGGCTGCGGGGCAAGCCATGCCTCGGCTTCAGTCGAGCCTATGACGAAAAAACCATCTGGCTTGTCACGGTCAGATGCCATTTTTGCCAAAGATTTAGTACTACTTAAACCAATCGAAACTGTAATACCGATGTCACGCTTGATATCTTGCTGTAGGCGGTGCAATGCTTCCGCCGGGGTGGCCCTATGCAGTTTTTGCGTTCCCGCAAGATCAAGGAAAGCCTCATCAATCGAAAGCGGCTGTACGAGCGGGGTTAGCGAAAGCATTTTTTCGCGCACTTGCTGCCCAATTTCGACATAATGCGCCATTCGCGGTCGAATAACCACAGCATCAGGGCATTTTTTCAGAGCCTGCCAGGCTGGCATTGCAGATCGCACACCAAACTGGCGAGCAATGTAGCATGCCGCTGCAACAACCCCTCGATCACCACCGCCTACGATCACAGGCTTACTGGCAAGGTCTGGGTTGTCTCGCTTCTCGATCGACGCATAAAAAGCATCACAATCTACATGTGCGATGGTGAGAGAAAACAAATCTGGATGAGCACGTATATTAAAAGAATGACAAGACGGGCATGTATCTATCCGAGTTAAGCTGCCCACATGCCCTGTTGCGCCGCAATCACGACACAGCATGGCATATGAGGCCGCAGCTTCCTGAGTGCCTACCATTATGCCAGCATCTCCCTTTTTTCACGTCTCATCAGATTTGGAATGCAGCAAGTTAACCGTTTCAATGGCAACTAGTCAAAACTCATCGCCCGCCCATATTGATCTGGCACCGATGATGCGCTCCTCAGCGCCTTTGCCGCACGCCATGTCCAATGCGGATCACGTAGAAATTCGCGTGCAAGAGCGACAAGATCTGCCTGCCCAGTTCGAATAATTGTTTCGGCCTGCATCGGGTCGGTGATCATGCCAACCGCAATAACCGGCATCGTTACTTGATCACGGATTTTCTTTGCTAAATCAGTTTGGTAACCATATCCAAGTTCAATTTTTTGGGCTAATGAATTACCTCCACTGGAAACGTGGATTGCCGCACAGTCTGCCGCATCAAGCGCTTTTGCAAATTTTATTGTCTGGTCAATATCCCAGCCACCCTCAACCCAATCGGTAGCTGAAACCCTCACAAGAATTGGCATGTCAGAAGGAACTACCGCCTTGACAGCATCAAATATTTCTAGTGGGTATCGCATGCGATTTTCTAAGGAGCCACCATATTTGTCGGTGCGCTTGTTACTGATTGGGGACAAAAACTGATGCAATAGGTAACCATGCGCACCGTGTATTTCTATCGCTTCAATTCCCATTCGAACAGCACGCTGCGCTGCATTAACAAATGCTTGTTTAACGCGAGCCAAGCCATCGTCCTCAAGAGCTTTAGGGGTATGCCAGCCATCATTAAAGGCGATTGCAGATGGTGCACAGGTTTGCCAAGCATCACTTTTTAAGGCGTTACCACCTTCCCATGGCCGTTCGGTTGAGGCCTTGCGACCTGCATGGCCAAGCTGGATACCAATTTTGCTATCACCAACGGATTTGCAAAAAGAGATCACACGCTTCATGGCAGCTTCATTCTCATCCGAATAAAGCCCACAGCATCCATGGGTAATCCGCCCAACAGCCTCTACACCCGTTGCTTCAATAATAATGAGCCCCGGCCCGGCCATCGCAAATTGGCCAAGATGCGCCACATGCCAATCACTCATCGTTCCTTCATTAGCCGAATATTGACACATAGGCGCCACAACAACACGGTTGGCTAGCGCAAGGCCTGAAAGTTCAATTGGGGTAAATAGACGACTAGACATAAATTTTTTACTCCCTGCAGTAAAACATTGAAAACGTTGTCAACCGTATGAAAACAAAATCGCGCTAGCAAGACCACAATTGGCCAGCAAAAAAAATGAACTTCACCGCGCAAAAAGTTAATGGCAAGGGTATTGTAACTAGATTGACACATTTTTCCAATAAATCTGCTAACCTATTCGTGCATTTGCAGCCCGCGTGCATTCATTTGAGGAAAAACATAGCGATATAAAGCTCAAAGACTTACGGCAAAAGCTTTTCGATGTAACGCGGCAAGCTAGATGCAGCTTTATGCACATCTGGCGTGTAATAGGCAAGATCAAGTCTCGCAGCCGTTAGCCGTTTGCGCAGCATATCAACCGACACATTACGCGGCGCGGGTGACAGGGTCCCCTAGCATATGTCGGGATGCAAACGGTGTAACATCCCCAATCTACAAAAAGCTGTTTAAACGCGTGCATTGTGCCCTGCAATTAAT
>QBYK01000019.1 GCA_003282865.1 SAR116 cluster bacterium AG-325-I21
AACACGTTTCCAAAACGACCGAATGTGGGATGACATTCGCAGTTTTTATTCCACCAACAAAAGAAACCCCACCACCAGTTTTGTGGTATTTATCCGGACTTACGTGTAACCATTCTAATGTTATGGAAAAAGGTGAATACCGGAAAATTGCAGCAGAACTCGGAATTACTATCATTTGTCCAGACACCAGCCCGCGAGGAGACGATGTCCCTGATGAGAAAGATAATTGGCAGTTTGGTTCAGGCGCCGGCTTTTACTTAGATGCTACTCAGCCACCATTTTCAGTAAACTACAATATGTCTTCCTACATATTAAATGAATTAACAGAATTAATTGATAAAAGGTTCAACGTTGATATGAGCAGGCAAGGAATATTTGGGCATTCAATGGGAGGCCATGGTGCGCTGACTATGGCTCTAAAAAACCCAAAAAGATTTAAAAGTTGTTCTGCATTTGCGCCAATTTCTCAACCCACGACTGCAAATTGGTCAATGCCAGCATTTCAAAAGTATTTGGGACAAAATAATGACGAATGGCGAAAATACGATGCAGTTTCGTTGATTGAGGACGGTCACCTCTTCCCAGAGTTTTTAATTGACCAAGGGAAAGCTGACAGTTTTCTCGAGGAAGGTTTAAGACCTTGGCTATTGGCTGATGCTTGCAAGAACGCGGGAATAGAAATTAAATTACGAATGCACGAAAATTATGATCATTCATATTTCTTTATTTCAACTTTCATGGAAGATCATTTGCACTGGCACTTTTCACGTCTTTAAAAAAATGGCAAACTTTTTTTATTGGTAGATTGGTAGTAAGAGGAAAATTATGGCCCGTATACTAATAACTTTTGCGGCTTCAGCATTTATCATGATGGGATCAATTGAATACAGCCATGCTGACGACTTTTTCAAAAACGCTGACATTGCTTATGGAGAATATCTAGCTGGTGAGTGTGTGACTTGTCATCGGAGTGGCTCTTCTGAAGGCAGTATTCCAAATATTGCTGGAGTTAACGCTAAAATAATTGCTTCCGCATTGCATGCATTTCAAACAAAAGAAAGAGAAAATAAAGTCATGCAATTAGTTGCAGAGAGACTCGATAATGAACAAATTGCCTCACTTGCAGTTTATTTTGCCTCATTAACATCTGACTAATTGAGTGGGATAATCTAATTATATGCATAAATTTCTATGTATGTCTTGTTTTCTTTCTATCTTGAAAAATGTTTTCTAACATTATTATTAATTTTAATAATTAACACTTGTTTTTTAGTGGGAGGAAACATGTCAAATTTTTCACGAAGAAAATTTACAACCGGCTTGGCTGTAGGTTCAGCAATTCTTGCTGCACCCTCATTAGCTTTTGGCGCACGGCCGCGTGTTGTGGTAGTTGGCGGTGGTGCGGGCGGCGCAACAGCGTCTCGTTACATCGCAAAGGATAGCAAAGGCGCCGTCGACGTAACATTAGTTGAAGCATCAAAACGCTACTATACTTGCTTTTACTCCAATTTATATCTTGGCGGCTTTAGAAACTACGCTTCAATAGGTCATAATTATTACGGTCTTGCTGTAAATAACGGTGTAAATGTTGTTCACGAATGGGCAACATCGGTTGATAATGGAGCTAAAACTTTAAATTTAGGCTCTGGCGGTTCAATTACTTATGATAAACTGGTGTTATCTCCAGGAATTTCGTTGAAATATGATAGCTTACCTAATTATTCTCCTGAAGTGCAAAGCCGTATGCCTCATGCTTGGACTTCAGGAACACAAGTCCAGTTGCTTCGTAACCAGGTCATGAATATGAAAAAAGGTGGTACCTTTGTAATGGTACCTCCACCAAACCCCTATCGGTGCCCACCTGGCCCATACGAACGGGTTTCAATGATTGCTCACCTTTTCAAGCAGACCAACCCAACTGCAAAAATCATCATTCTTGATCCCAAGGCAAAATTCTCAAAAATGGGCCTATTTACAGCTGGATGGGACAAGCATTATCCTGGAATGATTGAATGGATTGATCCAGACACGCACGGCGGAATAAAGTCTATAAACGCAGAAAAAATGGAGTTTGAGACTGATCTGGACACATTTAAAGCGGATGCGGCTTGTGTGGTGCCTGGACAACGTGCAGGAACAATCGCGCAGAGTGCTGGGGTAACCGACGGTGATTGGGCACCAATTATCCCTGCAACAATGGCTTCAAAGGCTGACCCTAATATTTATGTGTTAGGTGATGCGTCCGTTGCTTCGTCGATGCCGAAGTCAGGTTTCTCTGCTAATAGTCAGGCAAAGGTAGCAGCGAACGCTATCCGTGGTGAACTGACCGGCAGCAGAGTGTTCAAGCCTCGTTTTGCAAATACGTGCTGGTCACTTGTTGCAACAAATGACGGCATCAAAGTTGGGGCAAACTATAAAGCTGGTCCAGAAAAAATTGATGTTGTGGATAAATTTATTTCACAAGGTGGTGAGAGCGCTGATGTTCGTAAGGCCACTTATCAGGAGTCAATAGGTTGGTATGAAGGTATTACAACCGATATGTTCTCTTAAACCTGGATTAAAATTGCAAAAGGGCAGCGGCAGCTGCCTTTTTTTTATCATAAAACAATATCGTAAAACTAAGAAAAACCAGTAACTTTAACGTAATCTGTGGCAGAGGGCTGTATAATTTTTTTACGAGTAATATATTCTTCGAGCACATCGTAAATGGCTGGCCCCTTCGTTTTGGGATTGATCGATGCCCAACCGCCAACAGTATATTTCTTGTCAGACTCTAGAGGCTCTCCAGTTCTGCTCATAACCATATTCTGGATTCGTTTACCTATCAGTTCCTTTGGAGCACACTCGTAAGACACGCCACCTACCCTCACCATGTCCCCTCCTTGTTGGTAATATGGGTTGGGATTGAAAAGATTATCACAAACATCCTCAAGCATGTTCTTAAGCTGTTCACCAGTCATGTGAGTGCGGTAAACGGCAGGATAATTCATGGAAGTTTGCGTATAGATATCATCGATAGTAATTGGTTGTGCCGGGAGAAGAGTTGTACCCCATCGAAAACCCGGACTCAGCGCAATTTCTACATCTTTCTGCTCACGAATAGCATCACAAATAACGTTGTCCCAGCTACCATTAAAATTGCCACGACGATATAATAGTGCGCCCGATTGACCAACGATGCGGCGACATTCTTTTTCATAAGGTGCGCGCAGTTCACCAATCAACTTGCTCATTTCGGGATCCGGAGAAATTACATCAGAAAATATAGGAATGAGAGTGGAATTAGCGTCAACAACCTCTCCACCACTCACGTTTAAATCAATTCTGCCAAGATATTTGCCGTGTGAGCCAGATGATAAGATAAGTGTGTTATTAATACGGATGGCCTCAGGTACGGCATCATGGGTGTGGCCCGTTAATATAACGTCAATGCCAGTTATTTCAGATGCCAATTGCTGGTCAACATCAAATCCGTTATGTGACAGTAAAACAACTACTGCAGCACCTTTACCCCGTGCCTCATCAACATTCTTTTGAATTTCGTCAGGCCTTATACCAAAGGACCACCCCTCAATTAAATGACTTGGGTTTGAAATTGGCGTGTAGGGAAAATGCTGGCCAATCACAGCCACCCTGACCCCACCTTTCTCAAAGTAGGCAGTGCTATCAAAAACACGCTCCTCCCATTCAGTGTCGAAACAATTACTTCCAAGAAAAGGATAGTCCATTTCATCAATGAGCTCTTCAACACGATCTTTACCAAAAGTAAATTCCCAATGTCCAACCATTGCGTCTGGTCGAAGTGCTCTCATAGCAGTGACCATATCGGCGCCCTGTGTCTTCAGCGAAGTGTAAGAACCCTGCCATGTATCCCCCCCATCTAAGAGCAAAACTTTGTCATCACCGCGTTCCGCTCTGATTGCTTTGATTAGGGTAGATGTTCTATCTAAACCACCCAGTTTACCGTAAGCTCTCGCCAAAGAAACGTAATCAACCATCGTATGCGCGTAGGCATAGGCAGAGCCTGCTGGAATATTAAAATGCTCCAAGAATTCAGTGCCAACTAGATGTGGGGGAACGCCTTCAAAGGCACCAACGCCATAGTTTTCTGACGGCGGTCGGAAATAAACAGGATTTAGTTGTCCATGCATATCGGTTAAGTGTAACAGTGTTACTTGACCTTTAGACTTGAATTTTAACAGATCATTTTGGGTAAGGTGCTGTTGCGCAGCAGCCCTCGCAAAATTTGAGGTGCCAGCAAAATAAGACGCACTTACTGCAGCTAATTGAAGAAATTCGCGACGTGACCGCATAAAAGACCCTTACGATATTTATTAGTTTCAATTGCCAGTGAAGCATTCGATGCGGCATGTACCAAAGTGAATATCCTTTTGGATGTTTCACTTCATTATGAATTTGGTATATCCATTGTGCATCTATAATGCTATTTATTTTCTAAGAGCACTAACAACAAAACAGAAAATGAAGTAATAAAAATTAACTCTCACTTTCTGGCGTCACATCAATGTCTCTGGCCCTACCTTTGATTTGTGTCGGGACATCACAATCTTTCATACACGGGTTACCAAAAATGGGCTGCGCATCAGGTCGAGGATCAGGCATCAAAAACCCACCATGATTAGGCATTTCAATTTTCCCAATATTCGAATGATTAAGTTCATATTCAGCGTCTATAATATCACTCATATTCAACAAATAGGCAACAATCTGGTAGGTCTCATCATGAGTAAGCGACTGAGCCTCACCAAATGGCATTGCGCGGTAAATATAATCATACATTGTTGAAGCGTACGGCCAATAACTCCCAGTAGTTTTAACCGGGTCATGGCTTGATAGTGTACCCTCGCCCCCAACCAATGCCGGCCAATTGTCAACAGCCTCTCCAAAATCACCGTGACAAGATGCACAGCGGTCAGTATACACTTCTTCCCCGCTAATAGCATTACCGGCTCCAATTGGCGCCCCCAGCCCATCTGGACGAACGTCAATATCCCACCCTGCCACCTGCTTTGCAGTGGCGACCAGGCCCAAGTTAAATGGGCGCTGTTCTGCAAACACTTGAGAAAATGATAGTTGGGCAAGCATAAAGCCTATGATTAATAAGCCTGCCTTCTTTTGCTTAGCCAAGCCTAACATTATCCACGCTTCCGTCTTTGTTGACCATCCAAGTCGCGATTGCATTATTATGATAAATAGAATTCACACCTCTCTCTGCCTGGAGCGCTTGAATAGTTGGCTGGATATAACCCGTTTCATCAATAGCACGCGACTGAATAAACATCTCCTCACCATTCCATTCGAAAGGCATGGTAAACCTGACAAGTGACTTGTCCAGCACCGGCCCATGTAATTCAGCAGTCCGCCAGTTACGTCCGGCATCCAATGATACGTCCACTCGTCTGATTTTACCTCGCCCAGACCATGCAATCCCCTTTAAAAGCTGAACACCTTTATTATTTATCGCCTTTTCTGGGCAAGGTGATGTGACAACGGATTTTGCTTCCATTACCCAAGTGAACATGCGCGCCTTTCCATCCTTCAGGAGGTCAGTGTATTTTGATGTTTCTTCACGCGCCATATATGGCATGTCGCCAAATTCGAGACGGCGAACCCACTTAACCCACATGTTGCCCTCCCACCCGGGTACCACTAAGCGAGCTGGATACCCCTGCTCGGGACGGAGCGCCTCTCCATTCATGGCATACGCAACAATACAATCATCTAAAATCTTTTCAATCGGGATAGAACGGGTCATACCAGCAGAGTCCCCACCCTCTGCTAACACCCATTTTGCTCGTGGGTTAACGCCCACTTCCTGGCAAATATCCGACAAACGCACCCCAGCATATTGAACATTATGCACCATGCCAAAAGTGTACTGACACCCGTTCAATTGCGCACCGCGCCATTCCATACCGCCGTTTGCAGCACATTCCAAAAAGTAAAAGCGGTTTGTTTGCGGAAAACGGCGCAAATCATCAAGCGTAAATATTAATTGTCGATCTACTAAACCATTTATCATAAGCCTAAAATCAGTGGGGTTAACCTCAGGTACCCCGCCGTGATGTCGTTCAAAACACAGCCCATTTGGTGTTACAATACCATCAAGTTCATGAAGCGGTGTAAAGTTAACAGACGACTCCGCACTCGCTGTCAGCCACTCGACATTACGCCGGACAACATGGCTCTCAAACTCAGAAGGCATGCCGTATGGGTTTGCATCGACGCCCGGGCCAAGATAAGGCGTCCATTCTGGTACATTTGGTGGCAAATTATCAGGATTCACCTCATCAGCACCTGCCGAACTTAAAACTGATGCGGCACCCAAAGCGGTTGCTCCCCCCAATAACGAGCGCCGAGATAGTGAGAGGGTTCGATCATGTTTTTTAGCCATGTTTACCTTTTTACTCCGATTATCTCTGATATCCACTGCATAAGTTGGCCATCTCTATGAATTGAAAGCTAGAAGCAGTTTTGATAGTTACACAGCGTCACGCAATTCTCATGTTTTTTGAGGCTGTGTATTCTTTGCCACCATCCTCAACCCAAATAAAATCAAACGTGCCGGCCTCCTTAACTCTAAAAGGAAAGACCACAAATGGATTGGACGCCACCGAGGGTTTTAAATCCATATTAAATACCGGTTCACCATTAAATTTGACAGTGAAACTTTTTATAATATTACGCGGTATTGTTTTACCATTAGCATCAACGGCTCGCCCGCTATGCATTGGGTGTGAGATTAACGTTTTAATTTCAATAACCTCACCTACACTTGCTTTTTTCTGTACTTTTACTCGCGCTTTAACTTTTGCCATCTTTTTTCTCCTTAACCGCCACATCCACCGATTGTAACTTTGACCTTAGTATCGGCTTTCGCAAATAGACCATTGGCCATTTCGGCTAGGACAATTACGTTCTGTGTCTTTGATAAACGCATGCGCGTAGTTGCGCCACAAGCTCCCATTGCAGGTGTAAAGTTAAATTTAGCTACATCGGGTTCTGGGTTTCCATCCGCTAAAACGTAAACTGTTTTTACATGTTCAACTTCACTCATAGGACTTTCAATTTCAAATACAATTTTGACTTGGTTACCATTTTCGGCAATTTCAGGCATATCGAGGTAGATATCAATATCGCTAAATTGTTTACCATTTGTTATGTCAGCAATGCGGCTAGCAACTTTATCGGGACCCGCAAGACTCTCGAGAGGAAATAGAGAACTGGCCATCGCGCTCGTTAAAAGACACATGGCCTCCCGACGCGGTATTAATTTCATTTTTTGAGCAACCATATTCAAACACCTCTAAATTAAGTAATTGCAAACGTTCAGGTGAACGTGAAGACACGCATATTCAATTTTTAAGGAACAAAGCCCTAACAAGTAAACAAAATTAGTATAGAATTTTGATCTTCGATTATCAATTATGCGTTATGAAAAACGCAAGGGGTAATATCACCACATAGTTTTTTCTGTTTTGTATTTCTAAAAAAATTATTGAGAGATATACTCGGACAGTGCCCAAAAAAACATATCACGGTTTTTGTAACCTACTATTCGGCCAACCTCATCATTTTCGTTCATTAAAATAAATGTCGGCGTTCCTGAGACCTTTGGAGTCACATCGGTAAAATGTTTGCTGAAAAGGCTTATATCAATTTTGAATAATGGCGCTCTTTTTGCGTATTCCGTATCGCCATATAGACGTTCAACATCCCTCTCCCAAGCTTTACAAAATACGCACTGGTCTGAAAAAACATAAACTAGACGAAAAAGCCCATTTTTTTCTGATGCATTTATTGGAGACCCCAGGAATACCAAAACAGAAAACAATACAATCTTAGTCGTCAATATAATCTTCAAGATGAACTGGACAAAGCCAAGGAAATTAATCGAAAGCCTTGTCAAGGGTCAACCTTGGCAAAACCGCCAGCATTTTTATTTGTCTCGCTGGGCAACAACGCTTCCTCAATTTTTGTGTTTGTTATGCTGACGCGTAAAATGCGACGCACAGCCTCACTTCGCAAAGAGTAAATCACATTCCTTGAAACACGTTTAGTCACCACAACATCTGAGTTTCTCAAGACAGCCAATTGTTGCGAGACAACATATTGCTTGAGTTCTAGGCGCTCACAAATTTGACTGACCGATAGCGGACCCACTAATAAGCATTTGCAAATGGTAAGACGGACAGGATGCGATAACGCATGGTAGATGCAAACCATGCGACTAGTTGGTCGGTCTAGCTCAAACTCACTGTCATTCAGCAGGACTGTTCTATTAGTCATCATCAACCGTAAATACTCTTCTCTTTAAAAATCTTTTGAACTAACCAGACTGCCCTCAAAGACAATGAGACAGGAATTTGCTAAAAGCAAATTTTACAGGGTCAAATATTGGCGTTCCCGCATTAAAGAGGCTTTGATTACCAACACACTCATATTTTGTAATACCACTATTATCACGTTTACGTAATCGAGAATAGCCGCTCACTCTAAAAGATGAAGCAGTGGATACTCGACTTTGTTCCTATTTTTCAACATAACTATCAACCTGCATGATTGACAGAACTGACGAGCACTGCAATCGTTTTCTCTAATAAAGTAAAGATTTAAAAATGGAGGAAAACATGAGACGAACTATATTTAAGAAGTTTGTCAATTTGGTAAAGCCTGTGGTGCTCGCCACTATTCTAACGGTGCCTTTTGTCTCAATCCAGGCAACGGCTGAACAAATTGTTGCTCGGATGTCAGGACATTGGAGCCCTAAACACCAAAGCTCAATACATGCACAGATGTTTGCCGATGAAGTGACAAAAAGATCAAACGGCCGGTTAAAGATTGAATATTATCCATCTAAACAACTGTTTGGCATCAGAGAAGTCCTTGGCGCAGTTACCTCTGGTGCTGTCGAGCTAGGTGGCGTTGTTGGTGTGGTGAGTTTTCCACCAATCAACAAAAACTTCAATGTAGCATCATACCCTGGTCTGTTTTCTTCATATGAGCAACAGCGTGGTTTCTTCCTTGAGTCTGCCAAAGGCCAAGAGATCTGGGAGGACATAACGAGTAAAAGTAACTCACAATTGGTTATGTACAATCCAGTTGGCCCCGTTATGACTTTTAGCAGCGCCCGTGAGTTAACCGGAATTGACGTGATGAAAGGCCTAAAGGCAAGACGGCTGCTGAAAAGTGAACTTCCAATGTGGAAAGCTCTCGAAGCAAATGCTGTCTCGCTGCCCACAGGTGAAGTCTACACGTCCCTTCAAACTGGAATGATCAATACGATCAATAGCCCACCTGGTTCAATTGAAGCCTACAGCTGGTGGGAATTCCTTTCTTATGGGCAAAAGCCCTATCAGTACTTTGCCGACGCATACATCATGGCCAACAAGGACTGGATTAACAGCCTGCCCCCTGACTTACAAGAGCTGGTATTGACTGTTGGTGCTGAAGTGGGCCAGATCTCTACAAATACTATTCTAGGCGCTGGCGAAGATACCTTGAAAAAATTTGTTGATCGCGGCGGGGTGGTAACTGTACTTAGCGGTGCTGAGAAAGCTAAGTTTGATAAATTAATGCAAGAGAAAGTTATGCCGGCGATGGCGGATATGTTTGATAAAGACACGCTATCAAAAGCCCAGGAATTTGCGAGCAAATAGATTGCGTACTCTCAATAAATCCAAGGAGCAAGCGCGGTGTTAAAGGCGGCGCTTGCTTATATTTCTAAATTCAATGAATGGCTTGAAAAAGCAGTTTTTATGCTCGCAATTTTTATTGTTGCGAATATGGTTCTGGCCTTATTTTTGAGCGCGTTAGTAAGGTACTTGTCTGGAACTGGATATGATTGGTTTATCGAATTACCACCAATACTAACGAGTTGGTTAGTATTCCCACTGTTAGGACCACTGCTTAAATCGGGAAGCCATATAAAAGTAGATGTTCTAAACAATACCCTCTCATCCCGGAGCCTTTCACTATTGCGACTGGTCATATCTTTAATCGCACTAATAGCGTCATTTGTTTTCTTAATGGCAGGGATAGAGGCAACTAGCCTCTATTTTAAGCTTGGACAGGTAATGGAGTTGGAAATTGAAATACCGATTTGGTGGGTTTATCTCGCATTTCCAACGGGATTTGCGATTATGGCAATATTTGCATTGGAACTTATTTTATCCGAGATTCTGACATTGCTGAATAGACGAGATATCTAAGTTATGTACACTTTAGCACTCATATCCTCTATGTTTCTTCTGCTCATGTCTGTGCCAATTTTCCTCGTTTTTGGAATTGGAAGTTCAGCGGCTGCTATTCTTGGGCTTGGTCTGCCATGGTCAACATTAATCCAAGTATCCTTCGGCGCAATGACAAAACATATCCTCGTAGCAGTGCCACTTTTTATATTTGCGGGGATGGTTATGCTCCGAGGTGGAGCCGCAAGGCGTTTGGTCGATTTTGCAACCGCATTAGTTGGGCATTGGCCAGGTGGACTGGGTATTGCCATGGTCATTGCCATGGGGTTCTTTGCCGCCTTTTGCGGCTCAATATTAGCTGCGATCACGGCTGTTGGTACCATAATGATGCCTAAAATGCTTGAGCAAGGTTATCCGAAACCCTTCGTCATCGTTCTGGCTGCGTCAGCAGCTCTGCTTGAAGCTCTAATACCACCTTCAAATGCTGCAATTTTATTCAGCGCATTGACCAATGTACCTGTTTCTCAGACGTTTGCTGCCGGTATGATTCCTGGACTCATATTGCTTTGTTTGATGGTTCTAGTAGTTCTTGTGAAGTGTCGCAATATTCGTAACCCAGAACCAGCAACTGCTGCTGAACGGTGGCAAAGTTTTCTGGGCGCCCTGCCGGGACTTTTTACACCTATCATAATATTGGGTGGAATTTACGCAGGTTTGCTAACCCCATCCGAGTCTGCTGCTGTTGCAGGCGTCTGGGCGATTTTAATGGGCTTTTTCCTATACCGAGAACTTACCTTTAAGTCACTGCAAATGGCTCTGCGCGAAACGGCAACAATTACCGCTATAATTTTTGCCATAATCGCAACTGCAACTTTCTTGAGTGTTGTGCTTACCTACAGTCAGATTCCACAACAAATTATATCCTATTTCACCGAAATGGGAGCGACATTCACACTTTTCTGGGTGGCATTGGCAGTCATCTGTCTACTTCTTGGAACCTTCGTCGAAATTGTCCCAGTCTTCTATCTTACAGTTCCAATTTTTGCTGCAATTACTATCTCTTTCAATCAAAGTCTTCTTCACCTTTATGTTGTTTTTGTTGCCTTTGCAGGAATTGGCATGATCACGCCTCCTGTTTGTGTTGGCATCTATACAAGTGCGAGTGTTATTCAAGAAAATCCAGCGAAGGCGTTTAAGGAAGTCCCATTATTTGTCGGCGTCGGTATCCTGTACGGTATTCTTATGATCTTTTTACCGGAAGCGTCAACCTGGCTTCCCTCACTCTTGACAAGATAAACTGCCCTCGTCCGCACAGGAGTAAGATTGCAAAAGAGCCCTAAAAAACAAAAACCGCCCCAGGCTGTAATGGTCGGGGGCTAATTTTTCGGGCTATACTTATTTCTTGTAGACCGGCATCTCGTAGGCGACACGAACCCGTGTTGTCGACGTGAAGGGGCGATATTAAGGTCCCAAAAAATTAACAAATAATCAACTTTATCATTCAATCTTTTGATCGTAGAAACCTCGCGTGTTATGGAGTCAACGAAAAAACCGTTTCCTGTTACATCTCCTTCCTAACAACTAGTTGTGAGGGTTCGTCAAAACACTCTCTGGTGTTATCCTGAAGCGTCGTAGGATAATCGCCCGTAAAACAGTGATCGGTGAATGCTGGATTATTATCATCCCTTCCATTTTTATGCCCCATGGCTTTGTATAATCCATCAACAGAGAGAAACGACAAGCTATCCGCACCGATAAATTTTCTCATTTCATCTATGGATTTGAATGAAGCCAACAACTGGCTTGGGTTTGGCGTGTCGATGCCATAAAAATCTGGAAATTTTATTGGTGGTGAAGCAATTTTCATATGGACTTCAGATGCGCCAGCTTCACGCATCAACTCAACAATCTTGACAGAAGTGGTGCCTCGGACAATCGAGTCATCAATTAAAACCACACTTTTCCCATCTACCGCTTGACGATTTACGTTATGTTTTAATTTCACACCAAAATCTCTGCTAGACTGTTGCGGTTCTATGAAGGTTCGCCCCACATAATGATTTCTTATAATACCAAGTTGGAATGGGATTTTTGATTCTTCCGCAAATCCAAGGGCCGCGGGTACGCCGCTATCGGGAACTGGCACCACCACTTCACCAAAACTTGGCGATTCTTTGGCAAGTTGTTGACCAATTTTTTTCCTGCACTCATAAACGCTTAATCCTCCCACCACACTGTCTGGCCTGGCAAAATAGATGTACTCAAAAATGCATGGACGATAAGGGGCAACCGGGAAAGGCATGAAACTACGAATGCCTTGATCAGATATTACAACAACCTCTCCATTTAAAACCTCCCGAACAAATTTAGCTCCAATAATATCCAATGCACATGTCTCTGATGACAAAATAAAAAAATCATCAAGTTTTCCGATAACCAGAGGGCGTATGCCTAAAGGGTCACGAACACCAATTAGTTTGTCACCCGTTAATGCGACCAGAGCATACGCGCCCTCAACGCTCCCCAAGGCGTCGATAAATCTTGATACTTGTTCATCCTCTATCACACTGTCATACGCCAATTTCGAACGAGCTATTAATTGAAGGATCGTTTCCGTATCTGACGTCGACTGGAAGATTGCTCCATTTTTGACTAATTCACCTCGCAAAGTCAGGGCGTTAGTGATGTTTCCATTATGGGCCACTGCAAAACCTCCTCCCGCAAGATCAGCAAAGAGCGGTTGAACATTTCTCAATGCCGGCTCTCCAGTTGTAGAATACCGCACGTGTCCCATTGCAGAACTTCCAGGCAATTTATTAATCACAGGCTTTTTCGTGAAATTATCTCCCACAAGGCCAAGTCTTCGCTCCGAGTGAAAATGTTTACCGTCGTAGCTGACAATACCCGCCGCTTCCTGCCCACGATGCTGAAGGGCGTGCAGTCCCAGCGCTGTAATCAATGACGCTTCAGGATGCCCCCAAATCCCAAAAACACCACATTCTTCTTGCAACTTGTCGTCGCTACTGTTCCAAAGAAACATTTTGGCCCTCGGTTCTTGGGTATGAAAATCAAGTTCCTGTCAAGGAACTATTAACATTAATATGCAAGCACAACAAACTATTCCAAGAAACAAACTTCGGTAATATTAATACAAGCAACCAAACATATTTCGAGCAAAAAACAGGCCTAGACAGTTAAGGCTTCGGGTTTTTTTAACTTTGCCTTGGTTGTAGACTGGTCTTCCTAGGGGATTCGGACTCCTATTGCCACCGTGAAAGGTCGGTTTTAATAGATATTAAGGGGTAAATATCATACCTTTCTAGTATGTTTTGGTGTGCATTGGTAGCGGTTGGTAGTCAAAGGTGGAAGCGATTTGATAACTGCTAAAGCAAGCTGATTATTGCCAGCACTGCAAATTTTGGGCACCGCCCTCCTAAGGCGGTAACACGATTTCTAAATTCAGAAACTACAGATTTCTGCCAGCTTAAGAAGATAGAATTTTACTCAGACTTGCATTTTTTCATCATTCTAGCCATTTGAAAGAGTGCTTTTAAAATCATCACAAGGTCATTCTTTTGTTTTTTTTACGTACACATCCAAAAAACTGGATTAATATCGATTTAGAGATTGAAAAACCTCCTCCCATCATTTTAATAGGCTTTGTTAAATGGTGTTTAAAAGGTGCTTACACTGCTTTGGTGTTAGCCGCTAGTGCCAGCGTTCTGCTAGGAATTGTTGAAACTTACATCGCTGCGCTACTTGGTTATATTTTAGATTTGGTTATTGAAACACCTCCGAACTTACTTTTTTCTGAGAAGTGGCCTGTTTTGCTGGTTGCTGTAAGTTTTTTGTTTTTAATTAGACCAAGTTCTTTTCTTTTATCTTCCTATTTACAGTCAATGGTTGTGAGTCCGGGCGTTCGCACAATGGTTGCAACGCGCCTTCATCGTTGGACGTTAGGACATGCCAAGAATTACTTTGATAATGATTTTGCGGGTAGAATTGCGCAAAAGGAAGTTCAAGCGTCTAACGCTGTTGCTGATGTAACAGTTGAGGTGATCCACACAGTCCTGTTTGCTTTAGCATCCGTCATTACCTCGTTCTTCATCATTGCGTCTATCGATTGGCGCGTCGGAATGATCGTTGCTTTCTGGGTGTTTGGTTTTTATTTATTGATGCGATTTTTTTTGCCCCGAATAAAAGGCTATTCAGCCGATCGTGCAAATGCGCAAGCCGCGGCTACGGGTCAAATAGTCGACACGATCAGTAATATTAGTATTGTGAAGCTGTTTGCGAATGTTAAGCATGAGGATAGAGCTGCCTTAAACGCGTTCGGACTTTTGAAAAAGTCACTTCAAGCCTATGGCACCGAGCTTATTCGCTTCCGAGCAAGCATGGTCGTTTTTGCAAGTTCGGTGTTTTTCTTTGTTATGGTTGGATGCCTTTTGTTATGGACAAGAGGTGAAATTACACCTGGTGAAGTGGTTGCAGCTGGGTCTGTTGCACTGCGTATAATGATGATGGCGGGTTGGGTAAGTTTTTCGTTGATGACAATTTACACAAACTTAGGGGACGTACAGGATGCGATGAAAACGTTGGCGGTGCCGCACACAATGATCGATAAAGAGGGGGCACCAGACCTGAATATCAATTTGGGTGAAATTAAATTTGACAGGGTTTCCTTTACGTACGGAAGAAATATTGGTGGTTTAAAAGATGTTTTTTTGCGCATCAAGGCAGGTGAGAAATTAGGAGTTGTGGGAGCATCCGGCGCGGGTAAGTCTACACTCGTCTCTACGCTTTTAAGGCTTCATGATCCTGAGAGTGGGTCAATCCTGATTGATGGCCAGAACATCGTGGACGTGAAGCAAAATAGCTTACGGCGAAATATCAGCATGGTTACTCAGGAGGCTTCAATGTTTAATCGAACAGCTCGTGAAAATATTCTCTATGGTAAACCTGATGCTAGCGAAGAAGAGGTTGTAGATGCGGCAAAGAAGGCTGGAGCGCATGAATTCATCTTGAATTTAGTGGATAATTGGGGGAGGCAAGGTTACGACGCGTATCTTGGCGAAAGAGGCGTTAAGCTTTCTGGGGGGCAGCGTCAACGTATTGCTCTGGCGAGAGCCATAATAAAAGACGCGCCAATATTGGTGTTAGATGAAGCGACAAGCGCCTTAGACAGCGAGGTTGAGGCCGCAATTCAAGAGTCTCTTGAAACAGTGATGGCTGGAAAAACGGTTTTTGCTATCGCTCACCGCCTCTCGACGATCTCACATATGGATCGAATAGTTGTTATGGATGAGGGTAGGATAATCGAGGAAGGTACACATGACGCGCTCCTCAGAAAACGAGGTGTTTATGCGAATTTTTGGGAGCGACAATCTGGTGGCTTTCTGGGCGTTGACGCGGCCGCGTAAAACATTATATTTACAATGATTTTATCGTGATAACAGTAGAGTAGAGTCAAATGCTTTGGGGATAGAACGCCACTGTTTCTATGAGATCAATTAGCCTAATTAAAGGCCAATCTCAACGCGGTTAACAGACAAAAACCATCAAACATTGCAAGAAAAACTGGGATAAAAACAAAAAACAGCCCGAGCTCATTGTCGCCAGGGCTTGTTCTTGAAGCTGTGCTTTGACTTTAGGCCGGCATCCAGTAGAGGCTTCGAACCCCTGTTGGTGCCGTGAAAGGGCGGTTTTAGCAGGTATTTTGGGTTAAATATTATGCCTTTCTGAGTTTTTTGGGGTGCGTTCGGAGTCGTTGGTAGGCAAAAACTGTATCGGTTTAGTATCGGTTTACTGCTGACCAAAACCCTAATTGTTTCCATACAAGCAACAATGCTATGTACTTGCTGTATTAGCAGATCGTTTAAATGCATTGGCAGCGGGAGCCTATTCGCTGCGCCGTTCCCGCATACGTTCAGGCTTCATGCAAGATGCCAATGGTTGGGCTATGCCATAAATAAACCTTTGAGGGCTTTATCTCTGTAGTTTGAAAACTGATTTTCAGGAAACCCAAAATGTTTGGACAAGATTTTATTGTACAAAGATCTGTAATCAATAGAGAACTTTAAATTACTATTTGCAACAGAGGTAAGAACATTTTCTTCGCCATAAACTGCACCATTAATTTTGCCACCTAAAACAAAATGAGGCGCAGCCATGCCATGGTCAGTACCACGAGACCCATTCTCTTTCGCTCGGCGTCCAAACTCAGAATATGTCATAATGATCGTATCATCCCATACACCAACATCCTTCAGTATTCTGACGGTGTCTGAAATTGATTTATCTAAATCTCGTAAAAGACTTCTGTGCTTCCCGAGCTGCTGGATATGTGTATCAAAGCTGCCGATTGAAACCTTAAAAACTGGTATATCTACCCCTGCCATTATCAGCTGGCAAACCTTCGAAAGCTGACTTCCTAGTTCACCTCGACCAACAAAAATTGAGCGCTTGGTCCGGGCAAGTTTTTCTTGAAGTCTTGCAATTTTTATTTCATTGTCAAGTCGCATTTTTTGTAAGTTACCGAGCAAGCCCATATTAATGCTGTTGGGCAGAGGTACAGTTGTATCGCGTGACTCGGCTTCAATAGGCCGATACCCAATCGCATTGGGTCCGAGATAACCATCTGTTCCTCCCGCAAAAATGGTCCCCACGTTATCGAGGTTCATAGCCTTGGCGTCTAAGATGCTGCGACCAGCCAAGGCCTCAAGGGTTTTGTTCAACCAGCCTTCTCGACCGTTCTTTTTTCCATCACCCCCTCGCTCCCAAAGCTCAATAGACCTAAAGTGGGAAAGAATTGGATTGGGATAACCTAAATTTTGAACAATGCTGCAATCGCCAGCCTCACATAATTTGGCCGTGCCGTTTAAACTAAAATGTAACCCATAGTTTGCATCGACGGATAATATGTCTTTTTTGGGAATAGCTATATTTGGGCGAAGCTTATAATAACCATTATCTTTTATTGGTATAACAGTGTTTAAGCCATCGTTAGCTCCTTGAAGCTCAATCAATATAAGAGTTTTGCTATTCGCTTTTGCAAACGAAGAAAAGGGGGACAGTGTGAATAGTGCGGTTGTTGCTGCAAAATTTATAAAATCTCGTCTTTCCATTTTTACCTCAATTGATATCCCTCGTGCATTAAAGCTTGTTTAACGCTGATAGGGCCTAAACGGCTGTAAAGGTCGGGGAGCAATAGCCCTATCAGGTTTTGATCTTCGATTGCTGTATCTGCACCACTCAGACTAAAGCTATCAAACTCTTTTGGAATTTGGCGCGCTTCGGTGAAATTGTGTTTTGCTTGGTTAAATCCGCAAAGAAAATTCCGCATTTTTGGATATGGGGTACCTCCACCTCCTGTAGCTATAGCAAACATTTTCGCTGGCAAGTATAACTCGCCATTAATATTCAACTTTTTCCATCCCACCTTTTTGATAAATTGCCCCAGCCATTTTTGCGCCGCCGAGTTAACGGAAAGTTGGCTGTAAGCTCTATCGTGATCTAATACAATCAACATTGCCTGTAACAAGCGCTCTATCAAAAGTTTGTCGTCACTGCTCCTTGGCATTCGGCGTTGGTCACCCCCTGAGGGGTATGAGAATTTGAGAGTTCGCAGCCCTTTGTCGTTTGTGAAAGATTTATTAAACGCAGACTTGCTGAAAGCCTCAGGATTGCTTTTACCTTGCTCAACCCTCAAGTGGTCTCCGTATTTACCTTTATCATTTTTATCATTGCCAAAACGGATTGTTAAGCCGTCCCACTTTCGACCGTTCAACTGGACGTTGTAAAACACGGCTTCAATTTTACGCCAACGATTTTTTTCGAAGTCACGAGTAACGTCGTTTAGTAATATCGTCTCGACACCTAACTGATCTTTCTTAAGATTTTTAAAAAATTGGGAGCGTTCAGACCGGTAAGATTCAATTTCCCTTATTCTTGATTGCTGACCTCTGGACTCTACAGCATCCATGTTCGTTGTCTTTTTCGCAGCAACGAGAACCACAGATTTTAGGCTAAAATCTCCAAACATCCGATTAATTAATTCGATTCTTTTTTCCATCATTTGGCCCGCTAACCAGGCAGTGCCTCCGGGAAACCCGGCAACATTTGGAGGGTTAAACAAATCTTGACCAAGCTCTGTTGCAAATGCCGACATCCATATGTGATTATCCATGTCTCGGCCTGCATAGCCAAGAGTTCTTGCCGTCCCATAAAACAGTTCTATTGGACTTTTCACTAGGTTTAACCGGCTTTCTTCAGACCAGAATGACTTCAAACTAATTGTAGCCTCAAAAAGTTTTGAGATCGAAAAATTAGATGCTCGAAATTTAGACATCAAAATAGCAATATCATTCGTCTTAGGAGGTTTAATGCTAACAAATTCACGATAGAATTTTCTTGTAAGCATCTCTCCAAAGTCAGCCCTTTTAGATATCAGGTCAACAAATTCGTTAGGGTTTTTATAGCTTTGACCAAATGCCTCAAAATCTCTCCCTGATGCTTTTGAACTGAACCAGTTTGGCTTTTCGGAGACAAAGTTAATACCGTAAGGAGCTATTGCCTTCGCTAAAGTTTTGATATCTTTTTCGTTGTATTTTCCCTCACCCAAAGAAAAAAGCTCCAAAAATTCTCGTGCTAAATTTTCATTTGGCTTTTTAGCACTACTGGAGTCATTATTCAGGTAGACAATCACCCCTGGGTCATTAAATACATTACGCAGCAAATCTGGAAAATTTTGATTTGAATTTTTTCTGATTAATCTCATATGTTCTGCGAAGGCGTGGCTCTGCGAATATGCTTTGAACTCAACGGAGAAATGATCCAGCCAGAAAAGGAATAACCGCTCAAATTGGGGAATTTGACTTGTTAAAAGTCGCTTAGAAAGTTCCATCCTAAGAGAGTCTTCGAACATTGACTCACCACAATAAAATCTATTCCTTTTTTTTGCTCGCTCAAAGAAGCTAGTTGGGGTTACGTTATTAACCCAATCAGGCCACACGAATTCATCTTGGTAACTCTCAAGCTCAGAGACGACGAGATTTATTGCATCACGCCGAGTTTTTCCAATATATCGATTTACCCTTTTCATTGGAGCTCCAATGCCAATCCGGCGTTCGAAGCGCGCAGCGTCTTCAACTGTCATAATTTGATTTAAGTCCGCGACGTCTGGTTGAGCGTTGGAATATTCATAATTGTTGGCCGAGACAGCGCCACTAGAGTTATAGGAATTCAAAACAGGCTTCTTTGCGGTGTTGCCTGTTGCAACAACATTAGATGTCTGCTGCTGGCAACTTATGACCCCGAAAAGAATAACAAAATAAAATGCTATTCGTATTATCGTAAAACTTAACATTCCAAAAATATTATTTGGTAATTTAATAGGGGTCAATTACTCCCTCACATTTCACCTTCTTTATACCTCTTTAAGATTGCCAACCTGCTCACAATTTTTGGTCAATAATAGCTTCTCAAAGCCTTGCCCGTCGTACCCGTGACCAAACTGTGGCGGGACGGTTTTGCAACTCTACAAACCAAATTTATTTATGAACTAGCATTAGATTAGACCTTTTCAATTCTTTGCAAGTGCCATCTCAGAAAAATCATTAAGGATAAAAATAAAACAGACAACAAAAGGCAAGTGATAAGTAACCTGAATTTCAACGATTTTCTTTTCTGTCATATTGTCCAAACCATGGTCAAATAATGTAGAAAAAATGCCGGCATAATTTAGGGAGGGAGGATGTAAATAGCTACTAATCACATAATAGGAGCCTCAGGGGTCAGTTTGAGACCACAACAGTCAAAAAAACTGGACTAAACACAAAAAAACCCTAGGCTGTAAGGGCCAAGGGCTGTTTTTCTGCGGTTTTACACCACGTGAAAGGCGGTTTAAACGCTGCTATACGCTGTGGTTTACTCCCCAATTATTCGTATGACTTTTTCTCCTCCAAGCCACCAAAGGTTACAGCCGTGTAAAGGCGGTAACCCAAGTTCACTTAAAGAATTCTCTCAGCCTTTGATCTTTAACAGTCGAATAGGTTTCCAATAAACAAAAATGCCATTTAATCCTTTGTTTATTTGAATTCTTAAAAAAATACCCTTTTATCTTTTTAGAGGTGTTATAGAGGATGCGTATAATTTTTAAACTTTGCAGATTAGTGCGACCCTCTAATTTGACTTGAAGTGTAGGTGTGAACTATTTTTTGATTGTTCATGAGGATTTATTGGACAGGGGAGAAAAAAATGAAAAAACTAATCGTCAGTATGGTTTTCTTGTTTCCTTTAACAGGGTGTTATCAGTTTACCAAGCCACCTTTCAGTCAATCTGAAATGACGCCATTGAAAGATTCCACACTTGCTAAGGAAATTGTTTCTGCGATCGGTAATATCCCAAAGTCTGAAGAAACTAGGGAAATGGTTGACTCGCTTAAAGAGATAGATGTTGTTTATGAAATCTCACCAAGTTTAGTGGTGACACAAGAAACAGATGAGAGTGGCACTTCTCTGACTGCGCTCATGAAAAATGAACATCACTTCATGATTTGTTCACTAATGGCAGATGAGGAAAAAGAGCACTCCTCTGGGCAGAAGATAAATATTCGAGCAGGAAACAGTCCTATGGAACCAAAAATCGTTGACGGAGATGCTGTGACATTGAAAGCATGGGCGGAAGATTATATCGTGAATGGTGCCAAAATGTGTATCGCAGTACCCTATGCAGATGCCCGCAAATAAGAAATCCTCAAGTTATATCTATATCGCGTATGCAAATCATCGACAAAGACTGCGTTTTACCTGAACAACCTAAATAGTAATAACAATTGATCAAATAAAGCGTTTAAAAAAGGTCTGTCCTTTTAGGAAACCTAACGGGTTACAATCGAATACCCTTTTCCAGATAGATGATTTGCTGACCTTTGAGAAAATTTACCATGCTAAGGACAAATGATTATTACGTCTTGAATAGCCGCGACATAATGAACTGCCTAATAATCGTAACGATTACCATGGACCGCTCTAGCCTTCTCAATAAACTCTCTTGTTGTAACCCGTTTTGACATCGTAAAACGGTACTAAAAAAGGTCTAAACAAAACAGAATTTTTCTAAGATTTTGGTGCAATTGTTTGAATATAATACAACAAATTACTCCCCAAACGCAAAAAAAGCCCCCGACCAGTTAAGGCTGAAGGTTGGTAAATGATTGTTTTAATGTTATATACAGACTGGCATCCCGTAGGGGATTCGAACCCCTGTTGCCGCCGTGAAAGGGCGGTTTTAATAGGTATTTTGGGGTAAATATTACGCCTTTTTGGGATATTCTGGTGCATGTTGGGAACTGTTGGTAGCCACAAACCAAGACTAAACTGGACTGGATTTATGCTCTGGTTTTGCGCTTTTTCGCTGTTTTAGCAGATTGCTTAAATGCCTTTGCAGTTGGAGCGCCTTTGCTGCCAACTTTCCGCATCCGTTCAGGCCTTTTCCCATTTGTTAAAGATCTCATTGTGAGGCATTTTATGATCCACAACAACGGGGTGTGCAATTTTTGCATCACAATAGGTATAACTTAAGCGTATGCGAACTCACCATGAATGGGAAACATATTTTTGCAATTTTGCAAACTCCAGCCAAAAGAGGTTTTTCGTTCATGGTAAGATTTAAAAACAAAGTAATTCTAACGATACCGGTATTTTTGACCGCTCTACTAATCTCTAATATCGCAGTGGCATATCCTGAAAAATCAGTCCAATTGACTGTAGGATTCGGCCCAGGCGGCCCATCAGGAATCGCAGCCAGGTTTATGCAAAAAAGGTTTTCAGCAGTGACGGGGCAGGATTTAGTAATTATCAACAAGCCGGGCGCAGGGGGAGCAAAAGCCTGGGCACAAATCAAAAAAGACAAACCTGATGGATATCAGCTAACCCTCCTAAATTTTCCTCACACAGTTCTTCAGCCAATTGCAAGAGGTGCAAACGCAGGCTATACCTATGAAGATATTCAGCCTGTATTGTATTACACATCGGTGCCGCAGGTCATCGCGGTCAGGAAAGAGAGCCCATTTAAAACTTTCGAAGATTTGCTTATGGCAATTAAAAAAAATCCCGGAAAAATAACGATTGCCGGCACGGGTATTGGAGGCTCAAATCATTCCGCATTTTACAAGTTAAACACTGTTGGTAAACTTAAAGGTGCATATGTTCCTTTCAAAGACACCTCTTCAACAATCGGAGCATTAAAGAGTGGTGCCACTGATGCTGCATGGACGTTCACTACTCAAGGCGTTAAAGATGGCGACTCAATTCGAATGCTTGCAATTGCCTCTGAAAAAAGAATGCCACTTTTTCCGGACTTACCCACTTTAACTGAATTGGGCTTTCCAGTTGTAGACGTCGCATCTTGGGCAATTGGCGTTCCCCCGGGAACATCTGCCAAAATTCGAGAACAAGTTTCTAAAATGTTCCAGAAAGTCGTCTCGGACCCCTCTGTTGCGAGCGATATGGAAAACGGCGGTTATCTACCCATTTCTATACCCTACCCAGAAAGCGATGTAGAAAAAGCCAGACTGGGGTCTAGTTATGGTGCCGTTGGTGTAGCCCTCTCAAAAAAGAATTAGCCTAGTGGATTTTATCACTTACATTGAGGCAGCCTTTACACCTTTTAATTTGGCTGTCTCATTAGGCGGATTGATAATTGGGATCATTTTGGGTGCGCTACCCGGTTTGAGTTCTACTTTTTCATGCGCTGTAATGCTGCCCGTTTCTTTCGCGATGAGCCCAGTCTCTGGACTTATCTTTTTAGGTGCGGTTTACATGGGGTCCACTTACGGAGGTTCATTTGCAGCGATTTTGATCAAAACACCGGGCACCCCTCAATCCATAACAACAACATTTGACGGGTTTCCCATGACCAAGAAGGGTCTTGGTGGACTTGCGCTGGCAATTGCCTGTGTTTCTTCAGTTGTTGGCGGAATTGTTGGAATTTTTGTGTTTTTATTTTTTGCCCCGCCCCTTGCAAAATTTGCACTGCTTTTTGGGCCAGCTGAATATTTCTGGCTAGCACTTTTTGGCCTTACTATCATTGCCTCGTTGAGTGAAGGGAATCTAATAAAGGGGTTAATAAGCGGCTTTTTTGGCTTGGCTTTATCTCAGATTGGAGTTTCAGTTGTTAGTGGTGATATGAGGTTTACATTTGAAAGCACAGCATTAATTGGAGGAATACCAATTATTCCAGCAACTATTGGTCTTCTGTGTATGCCGGTGGCGATAGACATGATAGCCACTTCAGAAAAACATTTAGACACACCAAAAATTTCGAGTAAAAATCAATTGGCCGAGGCAGTAAAAGCTGTTTTCTCCCGCAAAAAAAATCTTTTTAGGAGTTCCTTGATTGGAGCCCTTATTGGCATTATTCCAGCTGCCGGTGGTGCAATCGCAAGCTTGGTCGCATATGCTGAGGCAAAGCGAGGGGCTCGGCCTGAGGATACTTTTGGTAAAGGTGATCCCGGTGGAATAGTTGCATCAGAGTCAGCCAACAACGCGACTGTAGGAAGTGGACTTGTTCCAACATTTGTACTCGGTATCCCTGGCACGCCACCTGATGCTGTAATTTTGGGCGCGATGATGGTGCATGGCGTTCAGATTGGCCCAAAACTTTTTTCTGACCACAGCGGAGTTATTTATACCTTTCTTGCTGGAATAACGATTGCAACATTGTTAATGCTTCCAGTGGGGCTATTGGTCGGCAAGTACATTTATAGAGCTGTTGTCAATGTACCAAAATCATACTTAATACCTATGATAGCCCTGATGTTATTGATTGGGGCTTTTGCCATTCAAAACAGCCATGACGATATCTTAATCATGCTAACTTTAGGTGTTGTTGCTTGGACCATTGGATGGTTCGGGTTTCCTGCCCCACCAATTGTTTTAGGATTATTGCTGGGGCCAATAGCTGAACAAGGATTTGCACAATCGTTAATGATCGGGCAAGCAAAAGGATCGGTGTTTAATGTATTCTTCAGTAGTCCTGTTTCTTTAATCTTGATCACTCTGATAGTCGTTGCAATCGCCCTACCGCCGATACTGAAACAATATTCAGTCAGATTTTTCAGTGAGAGTAAAAAAGTGGGTGAGCAAGTATAATGGCGAGGGGATCTATCATACATATTGCAATGCATTTGGGCTTTTGCTTGTTCGGCATGAGCATGGTTTATCTTTCTCAAAATTTTGAACAAACCGGCAGCATTACACCTGTATTTATTGGTTTTTGTATAATTGCACTTACTTTGGTATCGCTTTTATCTGTTGTTTTGAACTCAGCAAAAACATTTCAAATGAAGTCAACAGGTGGATCTATTTGGCGAAGCCTGGCATTTATCATTTTAGTTACCCTTTGGATTACATTGCTCCCATACCTTGGATTTATTTTCAGCGGATGTCTCTTTTTCACTTTAATTTCTTTTGCTGTACCAACTGACAAAAACAAGGTTACAAAACAATTCATGGCTGTATCAGTTGGCGGCTATATCACAACGTTTGCATTTTGGGTGGTTTTGACAAAACTGCTTCATATCCCTCTTCCCGAAGCGACAGTATCACTTCTTAATAATGCTAATTTTTAAACAAAGGACTACACATCGTGCTTGATATTCAACATATTCTATCACCAACAGGACCAAGGCCTGTTGGCCCATTCAGCCATGCAGTATGTGCGGGAGATTTTATGTTTGTTACCGGTCAAATGCCAACAATTCCAAATGATCCCACAATTATCGTTGATGGTGGAATAGAGGAACAAACAAGACAGGTTATGGAGAATTTGCGAAGTGTTCTAAATAGCAAAGATCTAGATTTTGACCGTGTCGTCTTTGCTCGTGTTTATTTGGTTAACTTTCAAGACTTTGATACAGTGAATAAGATATATGAGCTTTATTTTGACCCTCACAAAAGACCCGCTAGAACATGCATTGGAGTGACTGGCCTTGCTGTTGGAGCGTTAGTTGAGGTTGACTTGATTGTTGCACTTTAAGCTTAGTGTTGTCACCGAACTCTGGTGCACCAACTTCAACTATTAAATCAAACAAGATGGACTGCATAATGAGCCAAACTTCAAACCAGGAAATTGTCACGGCCTTTCAGGACGAGATTACAAATATTGCGAATGCTTGTGTTGGATGCGGTAAATGCTACGAGGTGTGCCCAATTGTTGATGATGCAGGCTTGGGAGGGCTAAATCCTAAAGTAATCACATCAGGGGTAAGAGATAGCTTAACAGGTGTAGCAATTAATGAAGACTCACAAAAATGGGCACAAACCTGTGTTCTCAGTGGTAATTGCATCAGTGCTTGTGAGTACGGCGTCAATCCGCGATTGATGTTAACAATGGCAAGGATGGTTAACAGTGAACAAACTTTGGAGCATAAAGCGCGCCTGTCGGCAGGAGTTAACAGTTACAACTCCATGTCAAAGGGTGTAAAAGTACTTTCAAAAATACAATTATCTAACGAAGAGTTAAAAAAACTTGGCCAAGGAGAGCCAAAATCAAAAACCAAACGTACATCAGAGCCAGAGTACCTGTTTCATACAGGATGTAACGTACTTAAAACGCCTCATATAGCATTGCTTTGTATAGATATTATGGATATGCTAAAGATAGACTATGAAGTCAAAGGTGGGCCTGAAAGTTGTTGTGGTATTTTGCACTACAGAGCTGGGGACTTAAAGACTGCCACCCGTGTTTCAACGAGCACTATTAATCAATTTTCAAGGACTGGCGCCACAACAGTTTTATCATGGTGCCCAACGTGCCAAGTGCAATTCACCGAGGTAGCATTACCATCGTTTGAGAGCGCCACAAATACTAATCCGTTTCAAATGACACCTTTTGTTTTGTTCCTTGAAAAGCAATTATACCGATTGAAACCAATGTTTAAATACAGAGTCGAAAAGAAAGTAGCCCTCCATTTGCACCCAGGTGTAATTGGATTACCTGAAGCCGCAAAAAAAATACTCAATGCTATAGCCGGAATTGAGATTATTGACCTAAACGTCAAAGAAATTGGTCTCATGAGCAATTCGTTGAACACCTTACCAGTGCTGAAAAAAGACCTCCATTTAAAAGAACTTGAAGCGGCTGAGGCAGCTGGCGTTGACGTTCTCGCCGCCGTCTATCATGCCGATCACCGAGAGCTTTGTGCTCACGAGAAAGATTGGTCTTTTGAGATCATAAACATTCTTGAAATAATAGCCGAGTCTATGGGAATTAAACGTAGAGATAAGTTTAAAGAAATGAAACTTTTACAGGATGTTGAAGTAATTTTAAATGACTTAAAAAACCAGCTCTATTCTCAAAATATTTCAAAAGAAGAAGCACGTTTAATGGTTCAAGCGTTCATTATCGACGAGCAGCCGCTACCGTTAAAGGCACAGCGAAATCTAGAATAACGGAATACAAATATTTACAATATCTGATTCGCAATTACTTAATTTTAGCGCGTCGAACACGCTCTGATATAACCCTCCACAACACATATTTTACGAAACTTTTGTATAAAACTATGCGTGAAGGGCGGTTTTTAATGGTTTCTAAGGCTTAGTTTTTAGGGTTTCTGGGATATTTTGGTGTGTGCTAGTAGCCATTGGTACGCAAAAACTGGACTGAAACAAAAATACAACCCCCTGCCTGTCAGGGCTGAAGGCTTGTTTTTAGCGCTGTGCTTGGGTTGTAGGCTGGCATCCCGTAGGGGATTCGAACCCCTGTTGCCGCCGTGAAAGGGCAGTGTCCTAGGCCTCTAGACGAACGGGACATCGGCGAAAAACAACCATCACCGTTTTTCTAGTCAAAAGCGTCATCCAAATCAAGCCGCTTTTTTAACTATATGAGGTTTTTCCATAAATGCCCAGATATTCAAAAAATCTCTGTGTCAGCGGGCAAAAGCTAGTGGTGGAACAGCCACGTCATCAATCTCAAATTGCATTGCATTGCCACCTCGAAAAAGATCACGGCGTATCCGCCCGAGAAAATGCAGATATTGTGGTGCATCAGATGCATCCGATACTGCCCTACTGAGGGGACTTCCACCAGCCTGAAAGGCAATCGCATTTATCGTGCCGCTGCCATCATCAATTCGACAGGAAAGATGCGCTCCTCCCACACCAACAAATTTCATAGATTTGATACGGCAATCAGGTATCACAAATCGTGGTTCAGGATTGCCAATTCCAAATGGGCCAAGGCAGTCCAACCAGTCAGCCAGTTCAGGCTTGCAACCCGCAACACTTAACAACCCACTTGCTTCATGAATGACGCGCGGAATTTCTCCATTTAGGTCATTCATGAGCCGATCATTCAAAAAGGCCTGTAAATCGACAATTTTTTCAGCTTTAACGGTAAAGCCAGCGGCCATATCGTGACCGCCGCCACCCTCCAGGATACCGGCTTGATGCGCGGCAATGATCGCACTGCCAAGCCGGAACCCCGCAATAGATCGTCCTGATCCCTTGCCGATCCCATCATCATTCATAGCAATAATCAACGTAGGTTTTCCAAACCGTTCCCGCACGCGGCCAGCAACAATACCGATCACACCCTCGTGCCAAGCCTTATCATGCAAAACCAGGACTGGATCGTTGCAGTCTGCAGCGCGGTCAATCGCAGCTATTTTTATACCCTCTTCAATTTGCTTACGTTGCTCGTTCATTTCATCAAGGCGTAAAGCAAGGCCAGTGGCCTCGTCCACATCGCAGCATGCCAGTAATTTTACCCCTAGCCCCGACCCGCCAATTCGTCCTGCTGCATTGATTCTTGGCCCCAATAGGAAGCCAAAAGCATATACATTTGGGGGTGAATTCATGCCCGCGATATCTGCAAGTTTGGTTAGACCTGCATGCCGCCGTTCGGACATTAATTTAAGCCCTTGACGCACGAACGCTCGGTTTAGCCCTCGAAGCGGCACGACATCACAAACGGTAGCCAGCGCAACAATATCAATATATCCAAGCAAATCAGGTTGAATAATATCCCCGGTGAAATAGCCACGACCCCGTAAACAACGAAGCATGCCAACAAGCGTAATAAACACAACACCAGCCGCGCAAAGATAGCCGTATTGCCCATCTTCATCCAACCGGTTTGGATTCACAACCGAATGCGCAGGCGGTAATTCTGGTCCAGCGATGTGATGATCAATCACAATAACATCAATGCCCGTATCAGCAACCGCCGCCAACGGTGCATGAGCTGTGATACCGCAATCAACCGTAATGAGAAGCTTAGCGCCTTTTTCTTTTAAGGCAAGTAGAGCCGCTGTATTTGGTCCATAACCTTCAATAAACCGGTTTGGAATATGAACATCACATCCCACGCCAAGCTCGCGCATAACTGAAATCAGCAATGCAGCAGCCGCTGCACCATCGACATCATAATCGCCAAAAATACCTATCGGCGTTTTTTCTATCACCGCATCTGCAAGCCGGTTTGCAGCCTTTTCCATATCCTGAAAACGCGACGGGTTTGGCATAAGGTCCCGGATTTTTGGCTCAATATAGTTGGAGACTGTTTCACCAGTAAGCCCCATACCAGCCATGATGCGGGCCAGCGGCAAGGGGAGATCGTTAAACATATCTATCAAGGCAGCGGCAAGTCTGTCCTGTTCACCGCCTGACAGATGTGTTCGCGAATCAATCCAACGCGCCCCGCTCGTCGAGTGAGTAATGCCAAGGAAAGAGTCCCCAGCCATTAAGTCTCTCTATCTGCAAGCATGATGGGCATGGCTACCGGTTTTGCTTTAACAATTGGTAATTTTTCCATTTCGTCTAACGCAATGCCCAAGTTTGCAACAGAAGTTTCGTGCGTTGTCATTACCAAGGCCACCGCGTTTCCGGGTGCGCGCCCCTGTTGTAAAAGACCTTCAATCGAAATGGAATATTTTTTCAAAATTCCAGTGAGTGTTGCAAGCACACCCGGCTGATCAACAACCATCAGGCGCACATAAAAAGGCTTATCCGGCCCAGCAAAATTCTCGATGACACTTGCATCAAGCAGTGTGTTAATCGATCGACCAAACGGTAAACCGCCGCGCCCAGTCGCAATATCAATCAGATCTGATAAAACAGCAGATGAGGTTGCACCACCGCCTGCGCCCGGTCCAACGGCAAGAACACTGCCAACCGGCTCACCATGATACTCGACAGCATTAAGAACGCCACTCACCTTGGCGAGCTGACTAGCGAGAGGAAGCAAACAGGTTTGCATGCGCGGTACCAATCCCGGCTCTGCGACACCAACGAGTTTAATGCGAAATCCAAGCTGGTTAGCATAGGCAAAATCAACCGATGACACGTCACGTATGCCTTGGATCGAAACGGCCTTAAAATCAGGCTTATGGCCGAAGGCGATCGCCGCAAGGATGGTCAACTTGTGGGCGGCATCAATACCATCAACATCAAAACTGGGTTCGGCTTCGGCGTAGCCCAAGCGCTGGGCTTCCGCCAGCACTTCTTCAAAATCGCGTCCAGTCGTTTCCATTGTCGATAGAATGTAGTTACAAGTACCGTTTAATATACCCGCAACACGCGTGATCCTATTACCCGCAAGTCCCTCACGAAGGCTTTTAACCGCTGGAATACCGCCAGCAACGGCTGACTCAAATAGGAGGTGCACATCATTAGTTTCCGCTAATTGAGCTAGTTCGGCACCGTGATGAGCTATCATGGCTTTATTGGCTGTTATCACATGCTTGCAAGACCCTAAAGCCGCGCGCGCGAGATCAAGTGCAACCCCCTCGCTGCCACCAATCATTTCTACGACGATATCAATATCATCACGTTCGGCCAGTTTGGGAGCTTCATCATACCAGTCGATTCCATCAAGGTTAACGCCGCGATCCAACAACGGTTCACGGGCACTTACCGCAACAATCTCTATTGGCGTACCGGCGGCCTCACTCAACTCATCACCTCGGTTAATAACCTGGCGAGCAACCTCCGCGCCAACGACACCTAGTCCAGCAATGGCAATTTTCAGACTAGACTTTGCATTCGACATCAACATTCCACTTTTTCACAAATATATTTCTGAGCCCCCAAAAACAAACATTGCAATGGTGTAAACATTTGGCCTATTTCTGGCAAGCACCCAACCCTTATTATGGTTGGATTAACCAGGACTTATTCAGTTACAGATTTGACGCGCTCCAAGGGGCCTGATCGTAAAGCCCAAATAAAAGTCGCAATTGACAAGCGACTTCGCCAAGTTCAGTCCCTTTTACGCCATCAAAATCGGCGAAACCGTCAACAAGCCAAGACTCGCGAACAGCTGGGTATGTTAGGCACAAATCCACCCCGGACTCTGAGGTCGCATAAAAGACTCCCTTGCACTGTTTTTTGCTAATTACAAGCTTCATTTTAATTAGCTTTTTTAGCGCATAATTCACAATATGGCTTTCTTCTACATTCAGTTTAAAGCAAATGTCAGCAAGTTTTTTTTGGACGTTAGCAATGATTTACCCAATGCAGGCATAAAATGTCAAGAACCGCAAGGTCAGTTCCGCCAGTGACTATCATGCCTTCCTCGGCAACCGCGGTTGCCATGGCTTTTACCATCCATTTGCCAAAAGCGTTCCAAGCCACGATCAACCCATACTAAATCTCACTTAGCTCGGCTGCCTTTTTAGTTGCAAAATGCGATGATGATACAATCCGCTTAACGCTGGCTGAACTGCAGTCAGGAATCGCGGCAACATTAGTATCTTCTCCGCCATTTGCTTTATCTACTCCCATAACCGCTCCTCATTCTGCGCCTTCATCAGGTCTACCAAAGCCACCGCCGCCCGGCGTTTCTATCACAAACACATCACCATCCTTCATTTTACGAATTTCCGTTGCTGAGAGATATTCAATGGTGCCATCAACCCGCTCAACCCAATTACGACCCGCCGAGCCGTTATCCCCACCATTCATGCCATAGGGTGGGACGATCCGTCGGTTTGCAAGGATTACCGCTTCCATGTCTTCAAGGAAACGCAGTCGGCGGCGTACGCCATTACCTCCATTATACTGGCCAGCCCCACCCGACCCATGTCGGATCTCAAAACTTTCCAGCAATACCGGATAGCGCCACTCTAACACTTCTGGATCGGTTAACCGGCTGTTGGTCATATGGGTGTGAACCGCGTCAGTACCGTGAAAATCTGGCCCAGCACCTGACCCACCACACAGTGTTTCGTAATATTGATGTGTAGTATTTCCATAAAAGAAATTGTTCATCGTACCCTGTGCTGCCGCCATAACGCCAAGAGCGCCAAATAATGTGTCAGTAACAATTTGCGATGTCTCGACATTACCGGCAATCACCGCCGCCGGATATTGCGCCTTTAGCATGCAGCCATCGGGAAGAATAATATCAATCGGCTTTAAACAGCCTTCATTCATTGGAATATTATCATCCACCAAGGTTCTGAAAACATATAGGACTGCGGCGCGGCAAACAGCGGCAGGCGCATTAAAATTATTAACTCCTTGCTTACTGGTCCCTGTAAAATCAACCACGGCAGATCGATTGGATTTATCAATCGAAATGGTCACTGCAACCTGTTGCCCATTATCCATCAAATAGATAAAGCTGCCATCTCTCAGCTTATCAATAACGCGGCGAACCGATTCTTCAGCATTATCCTGAACATGGCCCATGTAAGCAACCACCGTTTCTAAACTGTAATGCCCGACCATTTTATGCAATTCACGAACACCTTTTTCATTAGCTGCAAGCTGGGCCCGAAGATCGGCGATATTCTGATCTGTATTCCGAGCCGGATACTTCGCGGAGTCTAGAATTTCACGCATTTCTTGCTCACGATATGTACCAGTATCGACAAGCTTAAAATTATCAATCAATACGCCCTCTTCTTCGATGTGTTGTGAGTCTGGCGGTGCTGAACCCGGCGTGCGCCCACCAACATCAGGGTGATGCCCGCGCGATGCGACAAAGAACAATATGTCTTGGTCATCATCATCAAAAACTGGCGTTATCACGGTGATATCAGGTAGATGCGTGCCGCCATTGTATGGGTTATTCAAAACAAAGGCATCTCCTGTGTTAATACTGTCACGATTACTGCGGATAACAGCCCGAACGGACTCCCCCATCGACCCCAGATGAACTGGCATATGCGGTGCATTAGCAATTAACGCCCCGCTTGAGTCAAAAATAGCGCAGGAGAAATCCAGCCGCTCTTTCATATTTACCGATAAGGCCGTATTTTGCAGAGTGTATCCCATCTGCTCAGCGATCGACATGAACAAGTTATTGAACACTTCAAGCATGACCGGATCACAATTTGTGCCAATCGCAACGCGCGAGGCCAGCGCTTCAACACGACGTATAACAAGATTACCAATTCCAGTCATTTCCGCTTTCCAACCGGGTTCAATCACATTAGTACCAGTTGGCTCAGCAATAAGCGCTGGCCCCTTAATATGCTGACCAGCTGCAATCTGATCACGCGCATAAATGGGTGCATCAACAAACCCGTCATTCATATAGCACTGAACAATATCCAACACCTTCAGTGGCATGTCAGATGATGCCGTAACGTTGCTTTCAACATCAAAATTGCGGCCAATCGCCTCTACGGAGATCATTGCCGCAACAAGCCCTTTATCCGGCATAAGAAATCCGAAACGGGATTGATAAGCCGCTTCGAAATCTTTGGTCATATCTTGAAGCGATCCAAAGGCAACGGTGAGGGCCGTGTCTGAGCCCTCATAACGAAGATGCACATAGCGATGCGTTTCAATGCGCTGGCTATCAATATCTTGTTTGGTAAGTTCAGCCCTACTTTGGCTTGCCAGATCATCCAATTCACGGCGTAGGCGCGACTCAATTGCCGCATCAAGAACGGTCTCGATTGACCGTTCGCGTAGAGCCGTTACATCGGCAAGTCCCATACCATATGCCGATAACACGCCGGCAAAAGGATGAATTAATACTGTTTTCATCCCCAAAACGTCGGCAATCAGACAGGCATGCTGGCCGCCCGCTCCGCCAAAACATTGAAGGGCATATTCGGTAACGTCATAGCCGCGCTGTACCGAAATTTTCTTAATTGCATTCGCCATATTTTCAACGGCAATTCTCAGAAAACCGCTGGCAATTTCTTCTTCACTTCGCCTCACCCCGGTCTCGGCCTCAACCGCTCTCGCAAGCGCTGCAAATCCATCCCGAACCGGCACAACGTCCAAACCCTGATTTTGCCCAGGCCCAAATACATTCGGGAAATATTGCGGCTGCAATTTACCAAGCATCACGTTGCAATCGGTCACCGCCAATGGCCCGCCACGCCGGTAACAGGACGGCCCCGGATTTGCACCTGCACTCTC
>QBYK01000020.1 GCA_003282865.1 SAR116 cluster bacterium AG-325-I21
TGAACGGTTTTGATTTCACGATAATAATCCGCTCGGCCAGAATATGTTAAATTTGGTTGAAGATGCGTTGCAAGGCTTTACGCAAAGTCGTACAAAGCCCATCAATAAACTTTGAGGCGCGCTGAACAAGGGTTTGCTTACCGCATTGTTGTGGTGGCATTTTTTTTATAGATTTTAGATTCACAATTTCCTCCAAGAGGCAACCATCCAAAACCATGAACGAGCCAACATTAGCAAAAACCTATGATCCGAAATCCATTGAAGCCAACTGGTATGATACGTGGCTAGATAGTGGTCACTTTGCCTGCGAACCTGACTCAACGGCAACGCCCTACGCAGTCATGATGCCACCACCAAATGTAACCGGCAGCCTTCATATGGGCCATGCCCTGACATTCACCTTGCAGGATTTGCTGATTCGCTATCATCGCATGGCAGGTCGTGATGTTTTATGGCAACCAGGCACTGATCATGCTGGTATTGCTACACAGATGGTTGTTGAACGCCAGCTTGCCGCACAAAATATTGACCGGCGTGATCTTGGAAGAGACGCCTTCATCGAAAAGGTTTGGGAATGGAAAGCTGAGTCCGGTGGTACAATCCACAAACAGCTTCGCCGTCTTGGTGCTTCTGCAGATTGGCAGCGGGACAGGTTTACGATGGATGAGGAACTATCCAATGCGGTGGTGAAAACCTTTGTCCAGATGCACCGAGAAGGGCTAATTTACCGTGATAAGCGATTGGTCAATTGGGATCCTAAACTACTGACCGCTATTTCAGATCTTGAGGTTGAACAGATCGAACAAAAGAGTTTCATGTGGCACCTCAAATATCGCATTGAAGGTACTGAAAATGAATACATTTCTATTGCCACAACTCGTCCAGAAACCATGCTCGGCGACGGTGCCGTCGCAGTAAATCCGGCTGATGAGCGCTATCAACATTTAATTGGTAGAATGGCCATACTGCCGTTATCAGGTCGGCCTATTCCTATTATTGCTGATGACTATGCAAAAATCAACAAAGGGTCAGGTGCGGTTAAAATTACTCCAGCTCATGATTTCAACGATTTTGAAGTTGGTAGGCGTCACAATCTGCCGCTTATAAATTTAATGACCGCCACCGCAACAATGGAGTCTATATCTGAAATTCCAACTAAATATCAGGGCCTTGACCGTTATGATGCGCGGCGAGAAATTCTAACAGATCTTGCTGCAGAAGGGATGGTCGAACGCGAAGAGATTCTTGAAAATGTAGTTCCGCATGGCGATCGTTCTGGTGTGGTGATTGAACCATGGCTGCTGGATCAATGGTATGTAAATGCTGAGAAGTTGGCCGAGCCCGCGATAAAAGCAGTCGAGGAAGGCCGTACAACATTCGTACCTGAACGATGGAACAAAACCTATTTTGAATGGATGCGGAATATTCAGCCTTGGTGTATTTCACGCCAGCTCTGGTGGGGACACCGTATTCCGGCATGGTATGGCCCAGATAAGCACATCTTTGTTGAGGCTTCCGAATTAGAAGCTCAGGCTGCTGCCGCTGAACATTATGGCCAATCAGTTGAATTAACCCGTGATAACGATGTTCTAGACACATGGTTTTCCAGTGGATTGTGGCCATTCTCAACGCTTGGTTGGCCTGAGCAAACTAATGAATTGAAACGTTATTACCCTGGTGATGTTTTGGTTACTGGTTTTGATATTATTTTTTTCTGGGTCGCCCGCATGATGATGATGGGGATTCATTTCATGGATGGTGAAGTGCCGTTCCGGGAGGTATATATTCATGCGCTCGTTCGAGATGAAAAGGGTCAGAAAATGTCAAAATCAAAGGGCAACGTTCTGGATCCATTGGAGTTGATAGATCAATATGGTGCTGACTCGTTACGATTCACTTTAGCTGCGATGGCGGCACAGGGACGTGACATCAAAATGTCGACGACGCGCCTTGAGGGCTATCGCAATTTCACCACAAAAATATGGAACGCTTGTCGTTTTTTGCAAATGAATGGATGCACCAACACAGCATCAGTTAATCCAATCAAGGTTAAGGAGCCGGTAAATAGATGGATCGTGTCTGAATATAATGATGCCATAAAAAAAACCACTACGGCGATTGAGCTATATCGGTTTAATGAGGCGGCTGACGCATTGTATTATTTTGTTTGGAATTCCTACTGTAACTGGTACGTCGAATTGATCAAACCAAGCCTAAATGGCGAAGATATCGCGGCGGCTGCCGAAACACGTGCGACAGCCAGTGCAATTCTTTCTGGAACCTTAAGGCTTCTTCACCCCTTTATGCCGTTTCTGACAGAAGAATTAAACCGTAAAATTTTTGTCAATGAAAATCTGTTGATTGCCGACCACTGGCCGAAGCCGGTCGATGTCAATCATGGAGATGCGGTTGCCGAATTACGGTTCCTCATTCACCTGATTACTGAAATTCGTCACATTCGGGCCGAAATGAATGTGCCATTATCAGCCAAACCTTTACTGTATGTGCGCGGCATGAACGAGCTTCATGAACGATCTATCTTTAATCAGAAAGCCGCCCTACTTCGTTTGGCACGCCTTTCCAACGTAAACATTGTAGAGGGCTTTGCCAAAGGTAGCGCGCGTGGTAGCGTTGATGGTTTAGAATTTGGACTGCAGCTCTCTGAAATTCTTGATTCGAATGCTGAGGCAGATAGATTAAGAAAGGAAATTCGGTCATTAAGGGCTGAAATCGAAAAAATTTCAAGAAAGCTCGATAATCCGAAATTTGCTGCCAAGGCTCCAAAAACGGTAGTTGAAAAAAATCGTAGGCGACGTGACAAGGAAAACACTCGACTAAAAACTCTAATAAAGGCACTTGATCGGCTTGAATAGTTGCTGTTCAGTTGTGTAATAGAGCGCAACTATTTTGTAAACACAGCGTCTCGGTGATTTGTACAGATAATTGATTGCAATATCAAAAGATATTATGATTTTCACATCTGTTTTTCTTTTAATCAAACCAAATCATTTTTGTTAATTTCTTGTAAGGTTAAAAACTCATGATCAAGAGAACTCGTTCAGTCTTAATAGACAAAAATCCGGGAAGAAACTCTCAAACTTATGGCGTTGCCAGAGAGCTTGGTACAGATGAGGGTCTGATACATGAACCATCTGTGGGAGTTATTGGTAACAAAGGTGACTCCCAATGCTATTTAGGCGTCTTAGACAAAGTTCAAACAATTCATGATGTTTTGAGATCCAGAATTGGTTTGGCAAGTGATAAGCTTAAGCTTCGTTTAGTTCAACCAGAGTTCACAGTCGCGACTTCAGACGGTATCCGCAATGGCACTAAAGAGATGCGCTATTCCTTGATTGGTCGGGAGATAACGAATGACAGCTTATGTGAACATTTAAGTGCTTCAGGCCTAGAAGGGCTCATAGCAGTGGTAGCTTGTGATAAGCCACCTGTGGGAACACTCTCAGCAGTTTTAGAGCACAATAGACCAGCAATAATAATGTCAGATGGGTCTATTCGACCAGGGGTCGATTCCATCAGTGGTGAGGCAATTGACATCATATCCAGCTACCAAATAGCTGGCAGTGATGATGAGGGACTGAAGCGTAGAATCGCCATGGAATCATGCCCTGGTTTTGGTAGTTGTGGTGGTATGTTTACATATAATACCATGCAAACGTTCCTTGGTGTTTTAGGCATGGAACCTCTCCATATGGTTGCGCCCGCATCTCAAGACCAGCGTCGTACGGATACTTTTCCTGAGCAACTAGTAGATTATTTAGCTAATTTGATTTCAAAAAACATAACGCCGAGAACAATTGTTACCAGAGATTCGATTAGGAATGCGATTATTGTATCGATGGCTGTTGGTGGTTCAACAAACGTGATGCTGCATGCGCCTGAGATTGCAAGAGCAGCAGGTTATGCTCATTTTTACAGAGATATTATGAGCGTTGAAGAGTTCAATCACCTCTCTGAGAGTGTCGTGCCAGTAATTGTAAATGCGCGTCCCTTTGGAAAGTATTCTATGGTAGACATTGATTCTAATGGTGGAGTGCAAGTATTTGTGAAGGATCTTCTCGACGCAGGCTTAATTAATGGTGACCTTATAACATGCACTGGTGAGACGTTGTCTGGACAGTTGGATAGACTGAAACCACCAAAGCCCGATGGAGCAGTAATTTATCCGGTGAAAGCGCCATTTAAGCTAACTGGTGGATTACGTTTACTTGGAGGAAATCTCTCTCCTGACTTCAGTGCAGTTTTAAAATTAGCTGGGGTTGAAGGTGGATTGGAAAATAATGTTTTCACAGGCAAAGCTCGGGTTTTTGACGGTGAACAAGCGCTCCTTAAATTTTTAGACACTTCACCTAATGATTTATCTGATGCGGACATGGTGGTAGTGAGATATGAAGGGCCCGTTGGTGGGCCAGGAATGCCAGAGATGTTGGACTCAACTTCCAGAATTACTGCCATTTGTCGAGAAAAAAATATAGTTGTTGGGTTGATGACTGATGGTAGATTTTCAGGTGGTTCAGTAGGCTTGGTCATAGGCCATGTTGGCCCTGAAGCTGCTATTGGCGGACCTATTGGGCTGCTCAAGGATGGAGACACAATACAAGTAAACTTGAATGAGAATGAGTTGAATTGTGAGCAACTTTCAAACCCCAATATATATCGGTCTAGGAAATTAGAGTGGGAAAATAAACTTGACAAGAATAGTAATTTTCATCCTGCCGTTGGTGAAGCTGACACGCGTTTACTTAACAGGATGAGATGTTCCGCAGTGTCTGCAGTCTACGGGGCTGGTATGCATCCAAATAGTTCCTTGTGGGTTTCAAATCCAAGAGAGCCAGAGGTTTCCCATTTCGTGCCAGAAAACAACCACAAGCAATAATTTAAACGATCTAATAAAAAATCTTCTCGAATGTTAAGATCTCAGCTCGCACAGAATTGGTGTGTGATCAGATGGTTTTTCCAGCCCACGTGGATCACGATCAACTGTTACCCTCTCCAGCCGGTCAACCGCCTCTGGTGACAACAAAAAATGATCGATTCTGACCCCGTGATCGCGCTGCCATGCGCCAGCTTGATAATCCCAATACGTATAGAAAATTTCCGAAGGATGAAGGCTGCGAAGGGCATCTGTGTAACCTTGATGAATTAGGCGGCGAAATGCTGCCCGGCTTTCTGGGCGAGTTAACGCATCACCAGCCCAGCCGGCTGGATCAAAACAATCTTTATCATCGGGAATGACATTATAGTCACCGCCAAGAACGACTGGTATTTCACATTTCAACAATATTTTCGCTTGAGCCTCCAACCGATCTAACCAATCAAGCTTATAATCAAATTTTGGCCCGGGTGCTGGGTTTCCGTTTGGTAAATAGATTGTGGCAACTCGAACGCCGTTAATGGTTGCTTCCATGTAGCGTGCGTGTTTATCCGCATCATCGCCGGGAAGGCCATACTTAACATCCTCAATCTTGTGTCGGCTAGCAATGGCAACTCCATTAAAGCTTTTCTGTCCATGAAACACGACATGCCAGCCAATATCCCTAAAAGCCTTAATCGGAAAATTCACATCTTGCGATTTGGTTTCTTGAACTAATAGGATATCGCAATGATCGCTGGCCAACCAACTCATTACAATCCCCAACCGCGCTTTGATCGAATTCACATTCCAACTTGCGATCCGCATGCTGGTTAAATCGAAAATGATGTGCCACAACCGCAAGACGCTGTTGCATTTGGGTTTATCACGGCAAAATATGATCCCATCAAGTCCTGCACATAATCAAGTTCGGCGCGGTTTATCAGCTCAAGCGACATTTCATCGACTACAACTTCAACATCATGAGCATCAAAAACCAAATCATCATCCTGCCGGTTTTTATCTATACTGAAATCATAATGAAAACCCGAACAGCCGCCCCCCAGAACGGCAACACGGAAGAAGCTGCCAGAAGGCTCACTATCTAAAAGTTCTGTGATACGCCGGGCGGCAGCTTTGCTTAGGCCAAACACGCCTTTGGGTTGTTGTTGCGATGACTCACCCCCCTCGTTAAAAATATTTTGTTTGCTCATTGACTTACCCTGCGGTTGAAAGCTACTTGAGTCCAATCACTTACCTATAGAATATGGGCTCTTATCAATTCCAAATCAAGTTGAACTGTACCGCGGAAACTAAGAACTGTCGACGGGTGGCGTTATGATTGCGGTTTTGGTGATCAAGGCTTACATTGAGGCCAGCTCAAATACCAGATCAACTCCTGTATCATCAAGGGAGCCGGGGCAAATTGACTGACCAAACAGAACATCGTAGTTTAAAGCCCTATGCGTGTCATGGACCTGCGAGTCGTGGCCGGGTGCTGGACGAACAGGAACATCAATCATCGAAAAGCCGATCTCCCTTCCAGCGCGACCGCGACCGGATTATCCATTCTGGAGCTTTTCGGCGGTTGAAACATAAAACTCAAGTCTTTGTCTATCACGAGGGTGATTATTTTCGGACTCGATTAACCCATTCGCTTGAAGTGGCACAGATTGCGCGGTCAATTGCCCGCGCTCTTGGCCTTAATGATGATTTAGCCGAAGCTGTGGCATTGGCACATGACCTAGGGCATACGCCGTTTGGTCATGCGGGTGAGGAAGCTCTAAACCGCCTGATGCAGAGTCACGGTGGCTTTGATCATAATGAACAGACCGTGCGTGTTCTGACCAAATTAGAACAGCGCTATGCCAGTTTTGACGGGTTGAACTTGTCATGGGAAACCCTTGAAGGCGTTGTCAAACATAATGGTGCTATACAAAACCGTAGCGAGATTTGCCCGGCGGTTGCTGAAATTGACGCCAAGCTTGATCTAAAGCTCGAACATCATCCATCAGCCGAAGCTCAGCTTGCTAATTTGGCCGATGATATTGCCTATCTGTCACATGACTTTGACGATGCATTGCGGGCTGGATTATTTTCTATTGACGATATACGGCAACTGCCACAGGTTGGCGCAGCGCTCGCCGAAATTGAATGCAGCCATGGGGCGCTAGATTTGGGAAGGATGACGCATGAAATGGTGCGCCGTCTTATTTCGGTATTTGTTGAAGACATACTGGCAGCCTCAAACGCCAATCTCGATTTACTAAGAGCAACTCATCCCGATGATATTCGCAATCATGAAGGTCCCGTAATCTGTTTTTCGGCAAAGATGGCCGCTGACTTGGAGACTTTGCGCAAATACTTATTCAAAAATATGTGGCGGCATTACAAGGTCAATCGTATGACAAGCAAGGCAAAACGGGTGGTAACAGACCTTTTTGCTTTATTTATGTCCGAACCAAATACGTTACCGAGTGATTGGCAGTTTTACAAAGAACAAGCCCTGAGAGACATGACAAAAACCGATCGTGCGCGTATTATTGCTGACTACATTGCCTCCATGACAGACCGCTATGCCATTATCGAACATGAACGTTTATTCGACCTTGGCCCCATTTTGAGATAGATTCCTTTACTGGACAAAGAGTCGATTGATGAATATTTTTTTCTGCTTTGACACCGCTTTTCAAACCATTATTGGTAAACTTACCGCTGATAACTTGCTTCCAAAAAATTTAGATGTTTCCCGAGTGGTCTTCGAATTACCACGCGGGGCTAGCCATGGGGATCTTGCTACAAATGCGGCGATGGTTTTGGCAAAACAAATTGGCAGTTCGCCGCGTGATCTAGCGAAGATTTTTGCTGACGAGCTTCAAGCGATTGATGGTGTTACTGATGTTGAAATCGCTGGTCCAGGTTTTTTAAATATCGGCGTAGAAGCAAAACTTTGGACTCAAGAAATCACCAATATTCTATCTGCTGGGCTGTCTTATGGAAAAAGTAAAATTGGCGCTGGCAAGCCGGTAAATATTGAGTTTGTCTCAGCAAATCCAACTGGTCCTTTACACGCAGCGCATGCTCGCGGTGCAGTAATCGGTGATGCGCTTTCCGGGTTGATGGAATTTTGTGGTTGGAAGGTTACCCGCGAATATTACGTTAATGACGCGGGCGGGCAGGTCGATGCGCTGGCTAGATCTACCTATCTTCGCTATTGCGAGGCGTTAGGGCATGATATTGGCGACATTCCGGCAGGGCTCTACCCAGGCATTTATCTGAGACATATTGGCGAGGCATTAGTTGCACGCGATGGTGATAGGTATCTTGATCAACCAGAAACCCAATGGATTGCCGTTGTGCGCGAATTTGCAATTGATGAAATTATGCGAGGCATCAAGGACGATCTTATGGCCCTTGGGATCAAAATGGATAAATTTTCGTCGGAGCGCAACCTAGTCAGTTCTGGCGCTGTTCAACGGGCCATTGAAAAACTCCAACAGGACGGGCATCTCTATTATGGCATTCTCCAACCGCCAAAAGGTAAAGAGCCGGAGGACTGGGAACCGCGCAAACAATTATTGTTTAAGGCCAGTACTTTCGGTGATGATACTGACCGCCCATTGAAAAAATCTGACGGCACCTGGACGTATTTTGCTGCTGATGTTGCGTATCACCTTGATAAGTTAGAGCGCACTAGCGGTTCATTGATTAATATTTTTGGCGCCGATCATGGTGGTTATGTGAAGCGTATGACCGCTGCCGTTGCCGCACTCTCAGGAGAGCAGGGCACATTGGATATCAAATTATGCCAACTGGTTAGTCTGCTCGATAATGGCCAGCCGGTAAAAATGTCTAAACGCGCCGGTACATTCGTCACGGTCAAAGATGTGATTGATGCGGTTGGCGCAGATGTGATCCGTTTTATCATGCTGACCCGGCGCAATGACCAGACGTTAGATTTTGATTTTGCCAAGGTAACACAACAATCACGCGATAATCCGGTATTTTATGTTCAATATGCACATGCGCGGGCTTGTTCGGTGATCCGTCAGTTTGAAAAAAATGCGGCTTTTCCCAAAAAAGCGAATCTTGATCTTTTGACTGACCCGGCCGAGTTGGCTTTGGTAAAGATGCTTGTTAGTTGGCCAAAACTGGTTGAATCGGCGGCGACTGCGTATGAACCTCACCGCATTGCATTCTACCTTGTTGATCTTGCGAGCAGTTTTCATTCATTGTGGAATGCGGGTAGGACGAATCCTGCGTTGCGTTTTATTCTTGAACGAGATGACACAACAACTGCGGCACGAATGCAACTGGTCAAGGCTACAAGTTTAGTTATTTGCGCTGGTTTAAATGTGCTATCTATTAAAGCTCTGAAAGAAATGTAAGGCCCTAAAATGAATGACGACGAACAGGTAAGCAGCGTTAATTGGAAATGGTTTTGTATCCTTGCGGGAACTATGATCATGGTGGGTGTAGCAACCTATTTCTTTTTGCCCAGCCTGATTGCCAAAACGGAAACTGACATGATAATAGTTGAAGCAATGGAAACGCCATTTAAGGTCAAGCCAACTGAGCCAAGTGGCAAAATTGTTGATCACCAAAATCTGTTGATTGTTGATATACTTAAAGGCGGCACGAAAGAGGCCGATCAGACAGAAACTTTGCGTCCATCGGCGCCGAAACCAGAACCACCACCCGTTAACGTTATCATGGATGCTGCGTCAAAAACTCGTGATAAATTAGGCAAAGAGCTGACAACTATTGATACTGCGCAAAAGGCAGTACCTGTAACTGACACCACGCGGGTACGTACTGACAAAAGCAAAAAGGAAACACGCGGGACAGGCTCAGAAATAACACTAAAAACATCGACGAAAGAAGCGATTGCAAATGATAAGATGGGGTATAAACCTAACACCAAAGAAGGTGAGTCTAAAAACGAATCTGCATCAGAAATGAAAAAACGTGTGATAGTGATTGAGGGAAGTGCCCCACTTTACATGATCCAGCTTGCCGCTTTCCGCAGTGCAAAAAGAGCAGCGGAAATGTCTGAAATTTTGTCCCAAAAACATAAATCTCGTCTTAAGGATGTGAATTTGGAAACAATGAGGGTGGATAACGGCAGCAACGGAATTTTTCACAGGATTGTGAGTGTTCCTCTCCCAAGACAGGACGCCGATAAGGTGTGCAGTATCTTGCGCCGGTCTGGACAGGATTGCTTCCTTCGTAAATATGAAACTACGCCCCCCTAATCGTAGCAAACCATTAATATGAGTGGCTATTATGGCTAAAATCAAAATTCCATTAATCAGACGGGAAGTAACTGCAGGCCGTCCAAGACAGCTGCCATTATTTTTGGATTTGGATGGATTTGAAGGACCAATCGACCTGCTATTGCAATTGGCCCGTGATCAAAAGTTTGATTTGAGAAAAATTGCTATTTTGCCATTGGCTGAGCAATATCTCATTTTTGTAAACAATGTGCGCGAACTGGATTTGGAAATTGCCGCTGATTATCTGGTTATGGCCGCTTGGCTCGCTTACTTGAAATCTCGACTATTATTGCCAAATCCGGACCCCGAACAAGCTGAAGAGATGGGAGATATGGCTGATGCACTGCGTCACCAACTATTAAGGCTTGAGGCGATGCAGCAGGCCGCAAAGCGACTTTCATCCCAGCCAAAGTTGGGCCATCAACGGTTTGTCCGCGGTGCACCTGAGGCCTTTGCAACGACTTCTGAACCCGTGTGGACTGCCACCCTATATGATCTGTTGACCTGTTATGGTGATATTAGGTCTAAAGATGAGGCAGAGACGCTTACAATTGCCGCAACCCGCCTGTTCTCAGTTGAGGAAGCAGAGGAACGCCTTCGCAAGCTTATTGGAGGAAGCCCAGGATGGACAGTTTTAAACCAGTTTCTTCCCGTTGGACTGCAATCGCCAATGGATGTGCGCTCGGCTACGGCATCACATTTTGTGGCATCATTAGAATTGGCTCGCGAAGGCCTACTTAAGCTCCGTCAAGATAATCACTATTCGCCGCTATATATGAAGGTGAGAAACTTCTAATGACTGTATTGTCACCGCTGCAAGATTGCGCTGCTACAATTGAAGCCTTGATATTTGCATCTGATCGGCCCGTTCGTGAGCGAGAAATGGAGGAGCATCTGCCCGATGGCATAACGGTTGGTGATGTAATCAAAATTGTTGCGGCCAGATATGATGAAACAAGCGGCATTGAACTGTGTCAAATAGCTGATGGCTGGGCGTTTCGTACGAAGGCAGATCTCGGTGAGAGGTTGAGCCAGCATAGAAGGGTTGAACGTCCATTATCGCGTGCGGCGTTGGAAGTTTTGGCAATCATCGCCTATCACCAACCGATCACTCGCGCCGAAATTGAGGAAATACGGGGTATTAGTCTCTCAAAAGGCACGATGGATATTTTGCTTGAACTTGGCTGGGTTAAACCGCGAGGTAGGCGGCGCACGCCGGGCCGGCCATTAACCTGGGGAACAAGCCCGGCCTTTTTGGATCATTTTGGGCTTGCAAGTTTAGCCGATCTTCCTGGAGTTGATGAGTTGAAATCCGCCGGTTTGTTGCGGAGAGGCCAGATCTTAGGTGCCTTAATGGATCACACTGATGAGATTGGTGATGAGGCATTCTCTGTAGAAGAAGGGTTTCTTGATGTTGGGTTGGATGGAGACGGCGATGCTTCAGTTTGACCACATCCGTCATGCGTATCATGGTAAAACATCGGTCCATGATGTCAGTTTTCAAGTTGAAGCGGGTGAAGTAGTGTCGCTTCTCGGCCCATCGGGTTGCGGTAAAACAACCTTGTTGCGATTAGCCGCAGGCTTGGAACGGCCAAAAAGTGGGACAATCCGACTGCATGACAAACTTATTTCATCTGAAACGTACTTGCAGCCACCCGAACAGAGAGGCATTGGCTATATGTTCCAAGATTACGCTTTATTTCCGCATTTAACAGTTATTGAAAATGTTGTGTTTGGCCTGTCCTACAAAGGCAGCGCGGCTATTAAACGCGGGGTTGAGGTTCTTGAAGAGGTCGGTATTGAACCGCTGTGTGATGTGTATCCGCATGAATTATCTGGCGGTCAGCAGCAACGCGTAGCACTTGCACGCGCACTCGCGCCAAAACCCTCGGTTATCCTGTTGGATGAACCGTATGCGGGTCTTGATAGCCGTCTTCGGGAGCGGATTCGAGATCAGATGCTTCATGTTCTTAAAGCATCAAACGCCGCTGCCCTAATGGTGACGCACGATGCTGAGGAAGCAATGTTCATGTCAGACCGGATTGTCGTGTTGCGGGATGGTTACGTTGTTCAAACAGGGCGCCCGGTAAATTTATACTGTCAACCCACCAATGCCTTTGTTGCTGAATTTTTTGGTGAGGTAAATCGGGTAGAAGGCGTTGTTGCAAGGGACAAGGTTATTACCCCAATTGGCCAATTTAGTGCGCCAAAGACACTGACTCATGGAAGTGCCGCCAGTGTTGTTATTCGTTATGAGGCACTGCTGATTGATGCTGGAAATGATGGTGTTGTTGGCGAGGTGATGGAATCTCGATTACTGGGTCAGGCATCGTTAATTCATTTGTCTGTTCCAACCGGCCGTGATGAGATTCACCTTCATGCCCGTATTCCCGGGTTAAACTCAATTGAGGTTGGCAGTCAGGTCCGCGTTTGGGTTGATCCTGCTCAAGCCTTTGTTTTTCCTTCTGGAAATAACACTGAATAGTCATCAAAATTGACTAGTTTTGTAAAAATCAGATAAAAGCTTAGGTAAACATCAAAATCTTCTCCGGATTCGTCAACGAATTCTTGTAGAGGCCTTACGGCCTGTCTATAGTGCGAGAGCAAAAAGGCTGCAAAAACCAAGTGGCCAAAACGAATTGGAAATGAGGACCTAAACTATGTTTGGTGGTACATTTAGTATTTTACATTGGATCGTTGTCCTAGCTGTTGTTTTACTGTTGTTTGGCGGCAGAGGCAAAGTTTCAGCGATCATGGGTGATTTTGGTAGGGGCCTTCGGAACTTCAAGACTGGTTTGAAAGGTTCAGAGGAGGAGACAGACGCCGAGTCCATTGAGGAAGCGCCAAAGGCAGCCGTAAAAAAGATGGCTACAAAAAAGGTGGCGTCAAAAAAGAAGGCAGCCACCAAAAAAGCCACAGTAAAAAAAGCATCTGCTAAAAAAGCCGCTAAGAAATAGGCGCCAGGAGCATATCATGCTGGATATTGGCGGCTGGGAGTTTTTGATTGTTGCCTTTGTGCTGATCATGGTGGTTGGCCCTAAGGACTTACCAAAAATGCTGCGAGGTTTCACCCGCATTATCCGCCAGGCTAGATCAATGGCCTCTGAATTTTCGCGGGGTATGCAGACTATGGCTGATGAGGCCGAGCTAGGCGATCTTAAAGGTACTATTGAGGATGTTAAACGCGGTAATCTATCCGGCGTTGCGGATGCTATTGACCCCGGGGGGAATCTGAAAAGCTCCGTTGAAGATTTAAAAACCTCGGCGCGCGAGTCGGGCCTGCGTGAAGATGTTGGTGAAATAAAAGACCTTGCCGGTGCTACAGGGGACAGCATTGTTGAAACGGTGAATGAGCCATCATCTGTCGTCGATCCAGAAAGTAACGCGGTGGATCCTAACGCAAAAACGAGGAGCTAGGCCATAATGGCAGGGCAGGGCGCAGAAAATTCAGGGTTAGAGGATGGCCGCATGACATTGATCGGTCATCTGACCGAACTGCGGAACCGGCTTGGCATTGCCCTCGCCACTTTTCTTGTTCTATTTCTGTTAAGCGTGGCTCCGTTACCCGGCACAACCAGCAACAGCATTTCTTATCAGGTGTTTGTTTTTTTGCAGGCGCCACTAGCCGAAATTTTGCATGAAAAGGGTGGTGGTCGGATGATTTTTACTGCGCTTCATGAAGGTTTCTTTACCCAAATTAAGGTTGGCTTCTTTACAGCGCTTTGCATTACTTTTCCCATCATAAGCATGCAATTATGGAAATTCATTGCACCGGGACTGTATAAGAACGAGCGCAAAGCCTTTCTGCCATTCCTTATGGCGACACCTATTCTGTTTTTATTGGGTGCCGCGATGGTCTATTATATTGTTACGCCAATGGCGTGGAAATTTTTTGTATCTTTCGAGATGCTTGGCGGTGGTGGCGCCCTTCCAATTGAACTGGAACCGAGGATCAGTGAATATCTGTCATTGATGATGAGGCTAATTTTTGCATTTGGGCTTGCTTTTGAGCTACCAATTGTTCTGCTATTGCTTGTCCGCGCTGGATTGGTAACGCATCAAGGTTTGGCAGAAAAACGCAAGATAGCGATTGTGGTTAGCTTTGTTGCTGCGGCAATTTTGACCCCCCCGGATGTGATTTCACAGCTCTTGCTGGCCATTCCGATTATCGTTCTTTATGAAATATCAATCATAGGGGCGCGGTGGATCAGTCCGCCAGAAGACATTGAATTTGATAATAGCTAATGCCGCAAGCGGGTTTATTGCTTGTGCTATATTGCTGTTCACTGTTTAAATCTTTACGCATGGCACCCGTGAACCAGAACTAAACAACAAGCCGAGTTTAAGAATGCATGATATTCGTTTTATACGCGAGACCCCTGATGCCTTTGATGCTGCTTTAAAACGTCGTAACCTACCATCTATGGCAAGTGAAATTCTAAAAATCGACAGTGATCGACGTGCCCTGCAAGCCAAGATTCAAGACATGCAGTCACGCCGCAACATTGCTTCAAAAGACATTGGCGTACTAAAAGCGAAAGGCGGTGATGCTGATGACCTGATCAACGAGGTAAATGACATGAAAGCAAAGCTTTCAGCATTAGAAGCCAAAGAATCAGCGCTTGCTGGCAAGCTGGAAGCGAGCTTATTAGAATTGCCAAATATTTTAGATCAATCAGTGCCTATTGGCGATGATGAAACGCAAAACCAACTGATCCGCAAAGTGGGCGATCTACCCAAATTCGCCTTTACACCAAAGGATCATGTGGCCTTAGGTGAAGGGCTTGGGCAAATGAATTTTGCACTCGGTGCCAAACTTGCCGGAGCACGATTTGTTGTGCTTTCTGGTCAATTAGCTCGGTTAGAGCGTGCCTTGGCGGCCTTTATGCTAGACACACATACCGGTGAATTTGGTTACGTCGAGACATTGCCACCAGCCCTTGTGAACACTAAAACCATGACAGGCACCGGCCAATTACCAAAATTTGCCGAAGATTTATATGAGACTGATGATAAATGGCTTATTCCAACTGCCGAAGTGCCGCTGACTAACATAGTCGCTGATGAAATAATAGAAAATGCGGCATTACCGATTAGAATGACGGCCTATACACAATGTTTTCGGTCAGAAGCCGGATCAGCCGGTCGGGATACACGCGGCATGATTCGTCAGCACCAGTTTTCAAAAGTTGAAATGGTTTCAATTGTCCACCCTGATCAATCGGCGGGTGAACTTGAACGCATGACAAATTGCGCCGAAACAATTTTGAAAAAACTTGATTTGCCCTACCGCATTTTAAAATTATGCAGCGGTGACACCGGATTCTCAGCTGAACAAACCTATGATCTTGAAGTCTGGTTGCCGGGTCAGCAGGACGGGCTCGGCATGTATCGTGAAATTTCATCCTGCTCAAATTGTGGACCATTTCAAGCGCGCCGCATGAAGGCTCGTTTCCGTGATGCCGATACGGGTGATATACGTTTTGTGCATACGCTTAATGGTTCCGGGCTTGCTGTTGGACGCACTCTAATTGCCATTCTTGAAAATGGCCAGCAAGCGGATGGCAGCGTTGTTCTGCCAAAGGCCCTACAAAACTATATGGGCACTGACCACTTGATGGTGAACGTTTGATGTTCGCCATGGCAGATAAACCTATTGGTCGCATTTTAATTAGCAATGATGATGGCATTGACGCCGCTGGGATTGGGGTTTTGCGGGAAATTGCCAGTCATTTAAGCGATGATGTCTGGGTTATTGCGCCAAGTGAAAATCGGTCCGGCGCCTCGCGTTCAATTACTCTTCGTCGTGACGTGGTTATTGAAGAAATGGCCACGAAAACATACAGGTGTTCCGGAACACCTAGTGACTGCATCATTTTTGGCATGACCCAGGTTCTAGATTTTCAGCCCAATTTGGTGCTAACTGGGATTAACCAAGGGATGAATGTTGCCGATGATATTCTATATTCCGGAACTGTTGCGGGAGCAATGGAAGCATCACTTCTTGGAGTGCCAGCCATTGCACTTTCACAGCGTTATGGCCGCGATGATCCAATTGATTATGCAGCGAGCCGCCTTTATGGTCCAAAAGTGATCAGTCACATACTTGACATGGGTATCCCACAGCGCACCGTAATGAACGTTAATTTTCCAAAAACTAACCCGACTGAAATCAAAGGTATGAAAGCTGCTTATCTTGATCGACATAAACTGGGTGATGTAATTATCAGCGGTGAGTCACCCAACCACTTCCGGCTTGGCCCCCTCCATAGTGATCCGAAAACCAGTCCGGGAAGTGATCGCGCAGTTCTAAATGATGGCTGGATTTCGCTCACCCCGTTGATGATGGATGTCACATCACATCAGATTCTTGAGCAAGTGCCATTATTAGATTTTTCAGCATCGAAACCGACCTAGCATGACCCAAGAATTTCAACCCGAAAAAGCACAATTGATTATGAAATTGCGGGGTATGGGAATTTTGGATGCGGCAACACTCGCGGCTCTAGAGCAAGTGCCGAGGGAATTATTCATCTCGCCAGCCTTGCGCCACCATTCTTACGAAAATGCATCTTTACCGATTGCCTATGATCAGGCCATTAGCCAGCCTTATGTCATAGCACGCATGACCGAGGCATTGCGGCTTCGTGGCCGTGAACTGGTGCTTGAAATTGGCTGTGGAAGTGGTTACCAGGCCGCAATTTTAGCGCTTTTATGCCGGCGCGTTTATACGATGGAGCGCATAAAACCGTTGCTCGTTGATGCTGAAAACCGGCTTCGTGACCTGCGTATTTCAAATATTAGCTTTCGCCTTGGCGATGGATCAAAGGGCTGGCCAGAGGCTGCCCCTTTTGATCGCATAATTTTGACGTGTGGATGTGATAAGATTCCCGACATTTTGTTGCAGCAATTGAAAATTGGCGGCATCATGGTAGCTCCCGAGGGGCACGGCAAGTCGCAACAGCTTGTGGTCGTTACACGACATAAGACAGGATTTGAGCGTGTGTTGTTGATGCCTGTTACCTTTGTACCTTTGATTGAGGGGGATTAAATGCGGCAAGCACGAATATTTTCTATCCTACCGAGATTTGGTACACCAACACTTATCGGTGCAGCGTTGTTATTAGCCTCCTGTCAGACGCCAAACCTTACATTAAATCGTACATCACCCGCTGAAGTGCTTGTTGCACCTTTGCGACAAATAGCAGAGCCTGTACCGGTTAGCGGCATCGTTGAAGTTCGTGAAAATGATACGCTTTTTGGCGTTGCTACCCGCTATAACGTCACGCCACAATCAATTATTGAGACAAATGGTTTATCGCCGCCCTATATGCTTGACCGTGGCAAAGCATTAAAAATTGTCCCGCATCGTTCCCATATCGTGCGCCACGGAGACTCGGTGTATGTCATCTCGCAGCGTTATGCTGTTAGTCAATACCAGCTAGCGCAGCTAAATGGCTTATCGCCGCCTTTTGAACTTACAGTTGGACAACGGCTTCAATTACCAAATACATTGGATTTTTCAGTACTTGATAGCGGCCTTCCTGATGGAATTAGTGGCGCGGATGTCGCGCAACCTATTACTGCACCCAAAAAAACCACCTCTGCCACTGTTCCGCGTAAACGATTTGTTGCGCCCGCACTTGGCGCTTCTGCCGGCTTTACATGGCCGGTTAAGGGAGAAATTATTTCTGAATTTGGTCCATCACAGCGCGGTGTTCACAATGATGGTGTCAATATCGCGGCAAAACAGGGGGTTACGGTTGGGGCGGCCGCGAGAGGGCGTGTTGCCTTTGTTGGAACGAATATCAAAAGCTTTGGCCGGCTTATATTGATAAAGCATGATGGCGGTATCATTACCGCTTATGCCCATCTTGGCAATATTGCCGTGAAAGAGGGGGATTTAGTTGCGCTGGGTCAGGCCATCGGCTCTATTGGTCAATCGGGGCGGGTGGAAACCCCGCAATTGCATTTTGAAATTAGAAAATCACGCCAGCCCGTTGACCCCCGAAGTCTGATTTCCTGACTGGATCATGTTAATGGAGGCGGGTTGTCCCAATATTTTTTCATCAGGTGCGTAAGGCCCAGTCCCACAGAGCGTAATCAGTCTATCGTCGTAATGATCTTTTCGTTCGCGCTGCAAGGTTAATAATGAATTGCCAAGCTACACGGCCTGATCGAGATCCCCGTCCAATTGACCATGCCAATGCTTCTTGCGTTACATCAATATCATTTGTTTGAATATTGAAAAAATTGATATATTCATGAACCATTTCTAAATAAGTTTTTTGATCAATAGAATGGAATCCAATCCAAAGGCCAAACCTGTCAGACAGTGAAACGGTTTCTTCGGTAGTTTCTGAGGGGTTGATAGCTGTTGAGCGCTCATTTTCTATCATTTGTCGAGGCATCAAATGCCGACGATTCGATGTAGCATAGAAAACGATATTATCTGGTCGTCCTTCAATGCCGCCCTCAAGCGCTGCCTTGAGAGATTTATATGTGCTTTCGCCACCTTCAAATGCAAGATCATCAGAGAAAATGATAAAATAACGATCAACCTTTGCAAGAAACGCCATTAAATATGGTAAATCAACAATATCTTCACGGTGAATTTCAACAAGACCAAGGTCAAAGCCATGCTCTATCACCTTTCCATGAACGGCTTTTACCAGTGATGATTTGCCAGTGCCGCGGGCACCCCACAACAGAGCATTATTCGCTGGAAACCCCTCAACGAATCCTAATGTATTGCCCAACAAATCGTCGCGCTGCTTATCAATACCTTTCAGTAGGTCAATATCAATACGATTGACCCAACTAATTGGGACTAGGCGCCGAATATCTGACTGCCAAACATAGGCATCTGCTTTTGCTAGGGCATCCGGCGCTAGATTGCCGGGAAATTGACGCTCGAGCGCGTCTGCAATCCGAGTTAACTGTACAATAAGTGGGGTAATAACGTCTGACTTGCTCATTTTTTTCTCAATCAAGTTATTATTGTTTCGCAAACTATATAAAAATGGAATATGGGTCATTGCAGCAAAGCGCAAGGGCGTTTATGTTTACGCTTATCATTTTCAACGAAAATTGGAGAAATTCCGAGATGTTTATTACCCCAGCGTTCGCCCAATCCGCCGGTGGCTTAGCAGAGGGCGGCTTCGGCCTTTTGCCAATCGTTTTTGTTATGGTAATCTTTTATTTCCTACTAATCCGGCCACAACAAAAGCGGGCTAAACAGCACAAGGAAATGCTGTCAGCCATTCGTCGTGGTGACAAGATCGTAACGTCAGGTGGCTTGACCGGTACAATTGTAAAAGTGGTTGAAGATAGCGAAACAGTTGAAATTGAAATTGCAAAAAATGTGAAGGTTCACGTTGTGCGAGCAATGATTGCGGATGTCAAAGGTAAGCCCGAACCTGCAAAATAGGGATGGGGTCAAGCTTCAACTGCTTCGAAACTTTGTGCCCTAACAATTTTTTCTCACCGGACCCAACGTGCAATCCGGAACGTCATTCATCTTTAATCAAGAGTGCTCTCATTATGTTGCAATTCCAGCTTTGGAAAAAACTGTTTGTTGTGGCAATTGCCGCCTTGGGTATCATTTACGCACTTCCTAACTTACTTAACGGTAATAAAAATGCAGCATTTTTGCCTGGCAAAAAAATCAATCTTGGTCTTGATCTTCAAGGTGGCTCGCATTTGCTGCTGCGTGTCGATATTGATGCAGTCAGGAAAGAACGGTTGGAAAACCTTGGTGAAACAATCCGGCGGGATTTCCGGACCAAGAAAATCCGTTTTAGTGCTCTTGTGGTAACTGATGATGCAGTTTCGTTGCAATTGCGTGACAAGATCGATGGTCCTACTGCTCAGCAAATCTTTTCAGATCTTGGCAGTGACTACACACCGGCTCGTGATGGTAATGTTTACCAAATCCGATTGAACGATGCGGGGCTTACCCTCATGCAAACCCGCACGGTTGATCAATCCATTGAAATTATCCGCCGCCGACTTGACCCTGAAGGCACCAAGGAACCGATTATTCAGCGACAGGGCCTTGACCGCATTTTGGTTCAATTACCAGGTGTTGATGATCCTGAAGCAGTAAAACGCCTTCTTGGACGAACTGCAAAACTGACGTTCCAGCTTGTTGACATTAGCATGACCGCAGTCGAGGCAAAACAACGTGGACGCTCTCCACCCGGGTCAGTGCTGATGGAAAGCGCAAATGATGATGGGCTCATTTATCTGATCGAAAAGCGGGTGATGGTTAGCGGCGAAATGCTAGATGGGGCAACCGCCACCTTTGATCAAAACAATCGTCCAGCCGTTAGCTTTGTTCTTAATTCCAATGGTGCTAGACGTTTTGGTAAAGTAACCGGTGACAATATTGGTCGGCCATTCGCCATTATTCTTGATGGTAAAGTTGTGTCTGCCCCTACTATTCAATCGCAGATTTTTGGTAATGGCCAGATTACTGGTGATTTTTCGGTCGCAGAAACAAATGAATTGGCACTTGTTTTGCGGGCAGGAGCATTGCCGGCACCGTTGATAATTTTGGAGGAACGATCGATTGGACCGGGACTGGGTGCGGACTCGATAGCAGCTGGCGAATTTGCCGCGGTGATTGGCCTTGTTCTTGTCGCCGTATATATGGGGCTCAGCTACGGATTTTTTGGTGGACTTGCAGTTGCCGCGTTAGCAATTAATATCATCCTAATTATTGCGGCCTTATCCGCGTTACAGGCGACCCTGACATTGCCTGGCATAGCAGGCATTGTTCTTACAATGGGGATGGCAGTGGACGCGAATGTTTTGGTGTTCGAGCGCATTAGGGAAGAGTTAGGAAAGGGGCGTTCAGCCATTGCCGCAATTGATAGCGGCTATCAGCGCGCCATATCAACAATCATTGACTCGAATTTAACCACCTTATTTGCAGCATTGTTTTTGTATATTTTTGGCTCCGGTCCAATCAAGGGCTTTGCGGTAACACTTGGGATAGGTATTTTAACGTCAATGTTTACTGCAGTAATGGTGACGCGGTTACTTATTGTCATCTGGGTTGAACGTAAACGTCCCACAAAGCTTATCCTTTAAGAAGGGGCATAGGTGATGCGTCTAAAACTAGTTTCAAGCAATACTTCGATCAATTTCCTAAAATTCCATCGGCTTGCTGTTTTGTTTTCGTCAATCCTTGTTGCTGGATCAATTGGCTTGTTTGCAATTGTTGGACTGAACCTTGGAATTGATTTCAGAGGTGGTATTCTTATCGAAGCTCGTCATAATTCCGGGCCGGCAGACATTGGGAGGTTACGTGGCGAGCTTGAATCGCTGGGTCTTGGAGATATCAGTCTTCAAGGTTTTGGTACGGAAACTGATATTCTGGTTCGGGTCCAGCGTCAGAAAGGTGATGAGAAGGCTCAGATTGCCGCCATACAGCTTGTCAGCGCGACTTTAGGCGATGACTATGATGTCAGGCGAACCGAATTTGTTGGCCCAACAGTTGGCGCAGAACTCGCCGAAAAAGGCATGATGGCTGTTGTTTGTGCGTTACTAGCCATCATGGTCTATATTTGGTTTCGGTTTGAATGGCAGTTTTCATTGGCGGCGATTATAGCCCTCACACACGATGTTTTATCAACGATCGGCTTATTCGCCCTTACAAGCTTTGAATTTAATTTAGCAACTGTCGCCGCCATTCTAACCATCGCCGGTTATTCGATTAACGATACAGTTGTTGTTTTTGATCGTGTGCGCGAAAATCTGCGTCGTTACAAGTCATTTACCCTTGTTGATATACTGAACAAATCTTTAAACGAAACTTTGTCAAGAACAGTAATGACATCGGTTACAACATTGTTGGCGTTGATGGCGATTGTTGTTTTTGGCGGAGCGGTTTTGCGTGATTTTGCTATCGCAATGATTTGGGGTGTTTTAATTGGCACCTATTCATCCGTATTTGTTGCGGTTGGATTGCTATCGCGCTTTGACATAAAACGTAATGATGATGACGGGGCGGAAACGCCAGAATATGAACGATCCTAAATCTCCAAACGCACCCAGTGAGCTTGTTGATATACGAGCCTTTCAGAATAGCGGAAACCTTAAGCTGATCAATGGCTATGGCGGAAACAGTTTTCGTGTTTCGGGAGAATTGCAAAGCGGTTCCATTATTTTACGGCCTCGCCAAACGCTAGCGTGGCACCCGCCCAAAAATGCTAATGATCTGACTATTGAACATATCTTGCCACACCTCGGCGAGACGCTACCACCATTATTCATCCTTGGTGTTGGTGGAGCGCCAATGGCCCCGATGAGTGATCTGGCAGGGTCATTAAAGGTTTTGGGAATTGCACTGGAATTAATGTCAACCGCTGCGGCATGCCGTACTTGGAATGTTTTGATGAGCGAGGGGCGCGATGCTGCCGCGGGTGTTTATGCTGTTGCCTGATGATGTCGCAAAAAAAAACAACTATAAAACCCCAGAAAACTGGCCCTCATGATTAGAAGCGATGAAAAATAATACATCAAGTAGATATGAGGCAGAGCAGGGTATTTTGGCCAAAACGGTTCTGAATCAATTGCGCAAAAGTGGACATCCGCTTGGCCGTCCATTAGCGCTTTGTTTGATGTTTGAGTCCAGCGAAAATCAACTAATGGCTGCATCGGTATTTGATCTTGCGATCGCTCTTGATGCGGCTCTTTACATGCCCAGCGAGTCATTGCTCGCCGCAATACGTATCCAATGGTGGGCAGATGCACTTGCAAAAACGACCGAACACAACGTGCCATTGGTAGCTTGCTTGCAATCACAATATCAAAGACATGAAAATTTTTCGACCCAGCTCCAGGTTATTATTAGCGAGTGGCAGACGGCCTGTCATTATGAAACGCGGGACAGTAGGGAAGGCTGGGTAGCCGTTTGGCGTCTTATTGCGCTTCATCTTGGTCATAAAACAGCAGTAGATGAGGCAGCCGTGATTGGACGAGAGCTTTATTTTGCAACCCTTGGACAAAAATCTGGCGGGCTGGTCGGCAATAGTGATATCAAATCCTTGAGGAAAAATGACCGCGAAGAGGAACGAACCTTATTGTATTTGTCGGCTTGTCTAAGCCGCAAACTGCAGGGCAGCCAGAATTCTACTTTGAATGCAACGCGAATAAGCCATGATGCGGGGTTGGATGATCCGTTGCTCGTTTGGCGAATTCTGGTTTGGCTTATCTTTGGTCCCCCAAAATGAATGAAACTTTATTTAAAACACCCATGATCCCCACTTTGTCTGCACGTTAGGCCCAGCCTGCCATGTATCTCAATGCGCGTTGTGCGTGTGCGGCTTTTCGATCACGGCCACGAAGGCGGCGTCCTTTTTCATTAAGTGGTAATTCTGGAAACAAGCCAAAATTGACATTCATTGGTTGAAAACTATCTGCCATGGCACCGCCAGTAATATGCGATAAAAGCGCTCCATGTGCCGTTTCTAAGGGTGGATCTTGCCATTTAAAACCTTTTGCTTCGGTAGCAGCCATCCGGCCAGCAAGAAGACCAATCGCAGCCGATTCAACATAGCCTTCAACGCCGGTAATTTGTCCAGCAAAGCGGAGTTTAGGCCTTCCTTTTAGTCGCAATTGATTGTCCAGTAAGCGCGGTGAATTTATAAATGTGTTGCGGTGCAACCCGCCAAGCCGCGCAAATTGTGCCCTTTCAAGACCCGGAATCGTCTGGAAAACTCTTACCTGTTCTGCGTATTTGAGCTTCGTCTGGAATCCAACCATATTATACAACGTACCAAGCGCATTATCTTGGCGCAGTTGAATCACTGCATGAGGGCGTGACCCATCATGGGCATTGGTCAGGCCAACTGGCTTCATTGGTCCCCAGCGCAATGTTTCCCGTCCACGCGATGCCATGATTTCGATGGGCATACAGCCGTCAAAATAGGGCGTGTTTTCTTCCCATTCCTTGAATACCATTTTTTCACCAGTCAAAAGAGCGTTGATGAATTCCTCATATTGCAGCTCTGTCATCGGGCAATTGATATAGTCTTTACCATCACCGCCATCAGTTGATTTATCATAGCGTGACTGGAACCAAGCCACATCCATATTCACACTGTCAAAATGCACAATCGGAGCTATTGCATCAAAAAATGCTAGGTCGTCCTCACCGCCCCAGCACCGGATTGCCTCAGCTAGACCCGGAGATGTCAAAGGACCAGTGGCGACTATAACCTGTTGCCATTCATCCGGAATGGCACGCACTTCCTCACGGACAAGGGTAATCAAAGGGTGGGCGGTAATTTGAGCCTCAACAACCGCAGAAAACCGTTCCCGGTCAACGGCCAAGGCGCCACCAGCAGGAACTTTTTCAGCATCAGCTGCCTGCAGTATCAGGGATCCCAGAATACGCATTTCCTGATGAAGAACGCCAATGGCATTTGCTGCGGCATCATCTGAGCGAAATGAATTTGAACAGACTAATTCCGCAAGTCCCGCGCTCTGATGCGCATCAGTTTTACGAATTGGACGCATCTCGTGAAGAATGACCGGAATACCGTTACTAGCAAGTTGAAAAGAGGCCTCACAACCAGCAAGACCACCACCAATCACATGAACAGGGTAAGGACTACTCACAACACCTCACTTTTTCAGAATGCGAGCTAGGTAGTTGCCGGTATGAGAGGTAGGAACCTTGGCTACCACTTCCGGAACGCCTTCTGCAACAACGTGGCCCCCGCCGTCACCACCTTCCGGCCCAAGGTCAATAATCCAGTCAGCCGTTTTAATAACATCCATATTATGTTCAATAACAATAACCGTGTTACCCTGATCCACAAGTTCTTGTAATACCTCAAGCAATTTAGCAATATCGTGAAAGTGCAGACCGGTTGTTGGTTCGTCAAGAATATAAATTGTTCGGCCGGTGGCCCGACGCGATAACTCTTTGGATAGTTTTACCCTTTGCGCTTCACCACCCGACAAGGTTGTTGCCTGCTGGCCGATGCGAACATATCCAAGCCCGACCCGAAGCATGGTCTCAAGTTTTTCGCGAATTGATGGAACAGCCTTGAAATATTCAACACCTTCCTCGACCGTCATATCTAGGACATCAGCAATTGATTTGCCACGCCATTTTATCTCTAGCGTCTCCCGGTTATAACGACGTCCTTTGCAACTATCACAAGTGACATACACGTCTGGTAGAAAATGCATCTCAATCTTGATTAAACCGTCTCCCTGACAAGATTCACAGCGCCCACCTTTTACATTGAAGGAAAATCTTCCTAACGCATAGCCACGAGCCTTTGCCTCAGGGAGACCAGCAAACCATTCTCGGATTGGCGTAAAGGCACCGGTGTAAGTTGCTGGATTGGATCGCGGTGTCCGGCCAATTGGCGATTGATCAATATCAACCACCTTATCGAGGAATTCGATGCCAAAAATAGCCTTGTGAGGTGCGGGCGTTTCACGAGATTTATGAAGACTACGCGCAAGCGATTTCCAAAGAGTCTCGAGCACCAAAGTTGATTTACCACCGCCGGAAACGCCGGTCACACATGTCATAACCCCGAGCGGAAACTTGACATTTATCCCCTGCAAGTTGTTGCCCGTCGCATTTTCTATACTTATATACCGGTCTTTTCTTGCAGTCCGACGTGTTTTAGGAATACCGATTGTCAACTCGCCAGACAAATATTTACCGGTCAGAGAATCCGGGTTATTTATCACATCTTTTGGCGTGCCCGCGGCGACAACGCGGCCACCATGAATTCCAGCACCCGGCCCCATGTCCACCACGTGATCTGCCAGCAAGATTGCTTCTTCATCATGTTCCACAACAAGTACGGTATTGCCAAGATCACGAAGCCGTAAAAGAGTTGCGAGCAGCCTCTCATTGTCACGTTGATGGAGGCCAATTGATGGTTCATCCAGTACATATAAAACGCCAGTTAGTCCTGATCCAATTTGCGACGCTAAACGAATGCGCTGAGACTCACCACCCGACAATGTGCCTGAATTGCGTGACATAGCAAGATAGCCAAGGCCAACATTGACCAAAAATCCAAGCCTCTCATTAATCTCTTTCAAGATACGCGCTGCTATCTCAGAATCTTGGCCAGTCAGTTTGTTACCAAGATCAACAAACCATTGCCGGGCATCAGCAATTGAAAGGCGAGCAATATCGGATATATCTGTATTGTCTATTTTCACTGCTAGTGCTTCATTTTTCAAGCGCTTGCCATTGCAGGAATTGCAAGGCTGGTTGCCTCGGAATTTTTCTAACTCATCACGAACCCATGATGAGTCTGTTTCACGATACCTGCGAGAAAGATTCGGAATAACCCCTTCAAAGGGTTTGGTCGTCCGATAAGACCGTATGCCGTCATCAAATTCCATTGTTACAGACACTTTTCCAGACCCGTAAAGAATGATTGATTGCACATCTTTACTTAGCTCACTAAATGGAAGGTCCAACGAAAATTTGAATTGTTTAGCGAGTGACTCGAGGGTTTGGAGATAATAACGCGAACTACTGGAAGACCAGGGTGCCAGTGCTCCATTTCTTAGGCTGATTTGCCTGTCAGGCACGACAAGTTGTTCATCAAAATGACTGCTGACCCCAAGACCGTCGCATGACGGGCAAGCACCATAGGGGTTATTAAACGAAAACAACCTTGGTTCAATTTCATCAATGGTAAACCCAGATTCGGGGCAGGCAAAACGGGCAGAAAAGACGACTCTTTGATCCTTGTCAGCAAAGTCGGCAAATACTAGCCCATCATTGAGACTAAGTGCGGTTTCCAGCGAGTCTGCGAGGCGCGTTGCAAGTTCATCCAGTCCACCAGTAATTACCACACGGTCAACAACAACCTCAATATCATGCTTCTTTTGCTTATCGAGTGCTGGAGTATCATCAACATCATAAATACCTCCATTGATACGAACTCGGGTGTAACCCTTACGATTCAGTTCATTCAGCTCTTTACGATATTCTCCTTTACGACCTCGCACGATGGGCGCCAGGAGATATAACCGTGTTCCCTCATCAATACTCATTAAGACATCAACCATCTGACTGACGGTTTGACTACGAATTGGTAAACCTGTGGCAGGTGAGTAAGGAATACCAATGCGAGCCCATAATAAACGCATGTAATCATATATTTCGGTCACCGTACCGACAGTAGAACGTGGATTACGCGATGTTGTTTTTTGCTCTATGGAGATAGCCGGCGACAGCCCTTCGATCAAATCAACATCTGGTTTATTCATCATATCCAAAAACTGGCGCGCATAGGCTGAGAGGGACTCTACATAGCGGCGTTGCCCCTCGGCATAAATAGTGTCGAATGCAAGTGATGATTTTCCAGACCCTGACAGGCCAGTGAGCACCACCAGCTGGTCACGTGGTAAATCAATATCCACATCATCAAGATTATGTTCGCGCGCACCACGTACCGCGATTAGCCTCGGCTCAATAGCAGTGCCAACATAAAATTTTTGGTCAGCCTGATTGGCAACCTGGGCTGTTTTTGTTTCATTAGGCATAGCGCGACTATAAACTGACCAAACAGTTTATCGCTAGTCTTTTTCAACCCTTTTTTTCGTGGAAAAAGTGATTTGCAGCTTTAACAAAAAGCATCCCCTTCGTTTATCTTGATAGCAAATGGCTAATTTGTACCGGAACGGTCAAATGAAACGTTATTTCGTTGTTTTATCCGCTTGCCAGGAGGGGTAATCTAACGCTAAATTTAGGGCATGGGAGGATTAGCCATTAAGGCTAAAGGCCCGTTTCGGTGCAGGAGTGAAATTCCAATGGCAGGTAGCGTTAACAAGGTCATCCTAGTTGGCAATTTAGGACGCGATCCTGAAGTTCGGTCAACGCAAGAGGGAAATAAAATCGTAAATTTGTCACTTGCAACATCTGAGCGTTGGAAAGATAAAAATTCAGGCGATCAACGGGAACGTACTGAATGGCACCGAGTTGTCATTTTTAACGAAAATTTGGGTCGGATAGCGGAACAATATCTGCGTAAGGGATCAACGTGTTACATTGAGGGACAATTGCAAACCCGTAAATGGACTGACCAGCAGGGCGCTGAAAAATACTCAACTGAAGTTGTGCTGCAACGCTTTCGCGGTGAATTGACTTTGCTAGGTGGCCGCGCTGACACCACTTCGTATATGAGTGATAGCGGGGGTTTTGGCGGAGGCCAGGTGAGCTATGATCAAACCTCATCAACCGGTGGTCAGGCTAGCCCACCACCAATGCGCAGCGCAAATGATATTGATGATGATATCCCGTTTTGATTCAATATGTTAAAAGCCAATTTCAAGGTGGTATCTTGCGTCTCAACGTAGGTACTGTTTTTTTTGTGTAAAAAACAACCAAAATAATAATATTTGGTGTCCTGTTAGGCGAAATTCGTGTAATTATTGCATTATTAAGGTGCCAAGATAAACGGTATCATCGACCGACGAGGGGGCTGACGTGAGAATGTCTCTGCAGGCAGAGAGAACGAAACCGTGACCGACAAAACCGATTTTAATAATCCAACAATTTCGATTACGGACGAGATGCGTAAATCGTATTTGGATTATGCGATGAGCGTGATTGTCTCGCGGGCGCTTCCCGATGTGCGCGATGGTCTAAAACCAGTCCATCGCCGCATTCTCTATGCGATGATGGAAGGTAGTTACGATTGGTCTAAGCCTCCTCGTAAATCGGCACGCGTGGTCGGTGATGTGATGGGTAATTACCATCCTCATGGCGACTCATCAATATATGAAGCCATGGTTCGAATGGCGCAAGATTTTTCAATGCGCTTGCCGCTAGTTGATGGTCAAGGAAACTTTGGGTCAGTTGACGGTGATCCCGCAGCTGCTATGCGCTACACAGAGTCTCGGTTAGCTCGCGCTGCCGAGAGTCTTTTGCGCGATATTGACAAAAATACCGTGGAATTTACCGCCAATTATGATGAGACGCAGCTTGAACCAACAGTTTTACCAGCCGAATATCCTAATTTATTGGTTAATGGTGCAAACGGAATTGCTGTTGGAATGGCTACTAATATTCCGCCACATAACCCCGGCGAAGTGATTGCTGCTTGTGAAGCTTACATAAATGACCCAGAAATAAGTACCGAAGCACTGACAGAAATCGTTCCGGGGCCGGATTTTCCAACAGGCGGACTGATTATGGGGCGACAGGGCATTCGAGAGGCTTACGCCACAGGCCGTGGATCAATCATCATGCGCGCCACGGCTGAGGTCCAAACAAATTCTAAGGATCGTGAAGCGATAATCATTCATGAAATCCCCTATCAAGTAAACAAGGCACAATTATTAGAACGTATTGGCGAAATGTTGCGCGAAAAAACGCTTGAGGGCATCTCTGACATCCGTGACGAGTCTGACCGAAACGGGATGCGCGTTGTGATTGAGATTAAGAGGGATGCGCAGGGCGATGTTGTGCTGAACCAACTTTATCGACACACAAGACTGCAAACCAGCTTTCCAGTAAATTTGCTAGCAATGATCAGCGGTCGCCCTCAACAGATGGGATTAAAAGACGTCATCACCGCCTTTTGTTCATTCCGAAAGGAAGTTGTAGTCAGGCGGACAACTTTTCTTTTGTCGAAGGCACGCGATCGGGCGCACATTTTAGCTGGCCTGATGGTCGCACTAGCATCCATTGATACAATCATTGAATTGATCAAAAAAGCACCTGATACTGAGACGGCCCGTAATAAGCTTTGCGATACCCGTTGGCCTGCAGTTGAAGTAGCAGATTTTGTCTCGCTGATTGATGACCCCGGCCATGCGGTCATTGACGGGCATTACCGCCTTTCTGAAACGCAAGCCCGGGCAATCCTGGAACTGCGCCTACAACGTTTGACAGGCATGGAGCGTGAAAAGCTAAGCGCTGAAACACGCGAACTAGCCGACAAAATTGCAGATTATCT
>QBYK01000021.1 GCA_003282865.1 SAR116 cluster bacterium AG-325-I21
ATGTGGCAGTTGGTGCCAAAAAAGGTGTTGCCAAACTTAACATCGCAGACAGTGATTTTGGGAGCAGTTCTATCGTTGATCATTCAGTTGGTGCACAACAAATTTCAGTACCGATCTTGCCCCTGTTTGAGATCCTTAAAACAGAAGCCGCGGGGTTGGCCAGCATTATCAAGATTGACATTGAAGGCATGGAAGATCGCGCATTGTTTCCATATTTTGAGGCGATTAAACCAGAGAATTATCCAAAATTAATTGTTATGGAAGATGGTATAAATATCCATTGGGAGCGTGATATTCTGAGCTGGCTACTAGCAAATGGGTACAACAGTGAGGAACGGACTCGCGGCAATGTCATGCTCACTTTAACCAGATGAATTGGCGCTAATTAGGCCGATCACCAAACTCAATCCATACCGGCTGTAAGTATCGGGCAGACCGGATTCCGTTAAACGTTATTATTAAATGGATACACCGCCACAAGTGTAGTGCCATTGATAGCTTAAACGGTGACAAAATTTTCATCCTAAATGCTCGCTCAAACGGACCATTTCGCCAGCAGTAAAAGTGTGGCAAAGATCACTATTGCCAATTGGCCCCAGCTTTATAAGCTGAATTGGTAATAATGCACCAGTAAGCTATTGCAGAGCCAAGTAACAAACCGCGCACGAGGTGAGGATAAAATGAATCTGAAATTGCACCACATCAATCTCTCGACAAATAATGTCGCCGGTATGAGCCATTTCTACCGTGACATTCTTGGACTAAAAACCGAAACCCAAGGCCTGCCGGTTCTGGAGAAGAACAAGGGCTATGACGGCGACGTCGCGTTTGTATCTGATGGATATATCCAAACCCATCTAGCACAAAAAGACGTTAATGTGGGGTTTCGCACTGGCCATATTGTGAATCCACTTGAACGAGGTCACATAGCCTATCGCACAGACGACCTGGTGGCGTTCAAAGCCCATCTCAAGACGAAGGGTGTTGCCTTTTCTGATTGGAACGAAACGGCCGTTGCGGGATGGCAGCAAATTTTCTTTTATGATCCCGATGGGAATGTAATTGAAGTTCATCAAATTACCAGCCAACCCGAGCAAAGAGTCGCCAATCACACTGTGTGAAAACATCACATGTACTTGTGATTACTGAGCAAAAAAGGAAAAACCAAAACCAATTGCAGCACCGAATATCGAATGCATCATCAATGCCAGGGCGCAAACAAGCGGCGGATTAGGAGTGAAGCGCCCCATTATTCCTTTCCCAAGACACGGCAGGAAAAAAAACCATGGCACCACCACGCTAATCATCCCAAAAAACAACCCATCCGCAAATTCAGCAGCTAGAATATTTGCTTTGATCAATAACATGAAAATCCCCGCGTACACCACAGCAATGACGTAATGGACAAGCCAGCCTATGATTAATTCGTTTCGCCTAACGGGCCGCGAATCAAGATCACGCACCATTAAATGACCACTGGTCACTAAACCAATGGCCCAGCGCCCAACTATTGCCCAATTACTCGGCGGAATCGCTGTGAACCGGTGGAAGATGCGTTGCCAAACATCAAAAACGGCACAGGCAAAAACGCCGACAATCGCAATTTGTAATCCGAATGCATCACCCATCGAGACCAACTCTCCTCACACAAGGACATCAAAATTAAGAGTATTACATTCTTACCAAACTCTTTTTAATTACCCAATCAACCATTCCTAAAGCAGTTCGACACTCCCACGGTTTACGCAACTCAAATGGTGGGGTTGATCACATTAATCTCTTTGTTTAGGCTAAGTATACTCTTTGCTATGAAGCGAAGTTTCAATCACACACAATCATCGTTGCAAGGCCATACGTCATGCCAAATCGGTCTATTTTCCATTCCAATAAAGAAGATACCACGCTTGGCGGGCGCATATCAATGGCACGTGAAAATTCAGGGCTCAGTGTTGGCCAGGTAGTCAAACGACTGGGGGTTAAAGCGACAACCTATAAGGCTTGGGAAGCTGACCGATCTGAGCCACGCGCGAACAAGCTTGTTGCACTTGCCGGCATTTTAAACATTTCGCCACCCTATCTGCTCAGCGGAATGGGTAAACAACCCAGCAAGTTAGGCCTCCCAGAACGCCAGATTAAACAACTGACCGCGCAAATCGAACAGTTGGAGCAAAACCTAAAAACTGCCGTTGCAAACCTACGCCAAATCAAACGTGTCATAGCAAAAATGAAATAAGACCATTAAATTAGGTGCCCTACCCCACTTAGGCCAAGTTAAGAGGCCAGAAAAGCCCCAGCATCGGGAGACGGGCACATTACAGCATTGCTGGCGTAGGGCAAAATGCTGTAGCTTATCATAGGAAGATATGTTTATTATTTTGAAGGATTTTTGATACATCATGGATATCTCAGGTAAAAAAGCTATCGTTCTTGGCGGCACATCCGGCATTGGCCTTCAGGCGAGCCTTATGCTTGCTGAAAAAGGGGCCAGCGTGGTCGCGGTAAGCCGTGATCCAAGTAAAGCTGGTGATGTGCCTAGTAGTATTCGCCTCGGGGCCCTTGACACGCGCGATCCAGAGGCGGTCGAGGCTTTTTTTAACATCGAAGGGGATATTGATATTTTGGTCAATTCAGCAACCGGCGGTTCTCGCGCGTTCGGGCCCTTTATGGAAATGGACATGAAAGGTTTTCAGGGCTCATTCGACAAATTATGGGGGTATGCCAATGTATTGCGTTATGGGGTATCGCATCTGCGCGAAGCTGGGAGTATTGTGCTAGTCAGTGGCAGCCCTGCACGCAGGCCCAAGCCCGGACAAATCGCCCTCTCCGCAGTCGGCAGTGCGGTGGAAGCACTGGCCCGCGCCATTGCTGCAGAGATTGCGCCAAAACGGATTAATGTGGTCTCACCCGGCATTATTGACACGCCAATGGTCGCGCTTTCCGGAGATGACCGTGCGAAGCATTATCAAAATGTCACAAAAACGCAACTAATAGGCCGGCCGGGGGATGCAGCAGAGGTGGCTAAGGGTATTGTTTTTGCGATTGAAAATGACTTTATTACGGGAACAACTATTGATGTTGATGGCGGGTGGCTAGTGGCCCAGTAGCGGTTCAACCGAAGGCTACACAAACATTGTCGCGGTCTCAAAAAATATCCGGAAAGCAGTTAATGATGATGGATCGCCAACGATGGCTTGAATGGACTGGGGTCGGAACAGCGATTTTGTATTCAATGTTGATCGCGCTTAACATCGGTGCGGAGTTTATTGGCTTCTTTTTGCTGCTTCTGTCGTCTGGTCTTATTGGCCTCTGGGCCTACTTGGGAAAGCATCGCGGAATTTTGTTTTTACAGCTATTCTACGCCACAGCTGGCTTAATTGGCATGGCTCGCTGGTTTTAACGCAAAAAAGTAAACGCTATAAATCTGATCCCCGTTACCATACTGTCTTATTTTCAAACGAACTAATAAATCGTTTATGTTTTTGGTTTGTTTGGTGCCATTTATATTTTGGTAACCCGATGTGAAAGCATATCGATTATGGGCAACAGTTATTTTGCATGATACTTGTCGCATTGATTTATTCTGACCATGCTCGACTACAACATTCTATCAGCAATTCAAGCGCTGATCATTCTGCCAATCGAAACATCGCTCATCAGTCATAATATCTGCGATCGTCAGCATTGTGTACCTTCCTCATTCAGTTCGCATTCCATCTCTATGGATGGTTGGCCCGCTTGCCATCTTCGCGCTTGTTCCAGCATCGCTGATAGTGCAATTCCTCATGAAAATTAGCAACGGGACACTTTTACCAGCAGATGTCATCGTTGCATTAGTTGAAGCACTTTGCGCACCTGTGGCATTTGAATTAATGCGTGGATTACGTATTAACATTTACCCAGGCGAATCTGGCGTAGTAAGTTGGCGCACTTCGGTTTTTGCCGGATTGCTGAGTTCGATCCTAGATTCTTTTTTTTCCACTTTTTTTCTAGAAGATACGTTCCCAGTTTAAGACACATTTAACGTACTAAAACGTTTCATCATTGGTGATGTCATGGGGCTTGTGGTAGTATTTTTTTTTGGACTTCTTTAAGGCTTTTAGGAGATTTTCCAATGTCTAGTCGACTGCAATTCGCCCGTTTATTGGAGACGATCATGGACATGGAAAAAGATTTCGGCCCGAACAATTTCACATCTAATGAGCAGCGGGTTTATGTGGCCGTTGTTTTACTATCCAACGACACAAATTTGTGTATCAATTCATGACATCAAATCTCAGGAGCTAGTGCGTAATATTCCAATGCCCAGCATTTATTGGTCCTTCAGTCGGTTAATTAAGGCAAAAAAAATATGTCACATTGGCAGCAACCGATCTGGGCTTTATGCCACTATTTGATGATGATGTAGACATGGCAAGACGCCAAGGCTAATTATATGAGCTTAAGCGATTCCATTAAATCATAACACATCGCAATAGTCGCTAAAGCTAGTGTGAAAACGGCAGCGTATTAAAAACTTTAAACGAGCGCTAAACTCCTCCGTTTATGTCACACGCAATACGACCTCACTAATAACAAGCGATTGTGAACGTTGATGTAAGAACAGCAATCTTAAAGTCGTCTTAACCTTTTGAAAATAGAATTGGGTTGAGGTCAAATTTATTTGAGCGAACTTTTTGTTAATGAATTAAGCCAATTTATGACTAAAGTTTCAAGAAATCTTTGTTTTTTATTAAGGGTTATAAAGGTTAAATTTGCACTTTTTATTATAAGAAATTTGTGTTTAACTCCGCGCGAAAAGGGGCGATAACAAGTTTTAAACATTTAAATTTATGCCCTATATTCTGCAACTTTGTCGTGGGATTAAACCAGAAAGAGTGCCCCCTGATGTCCATTAACCAAAAAATCGTCAGCGATTTTATAAAAAATAGAATAGAATTCGTTACAACGGTGCCTTGCAAACAATTAGCTGGAGTAATTGACGAACTTGAAGCCACCGCCAATATCTACCACATCCCGTCAAATAAAGAAGATGAAGGGATGGGGCTCTGCGCGGGCGCTTACATGGGGGGCAAACGTTCTGCAATTATTATGCAGAATACCGCTATTGGCGTAACCATAAACACACTTGTCACATTGATCCAGTTTTACAATATCCCCTTACCGATGCTGATAAGCTATCGCGGCGAAATTGGCGAACCAGTGGCCTGCCAGGTTGAAATGGCAGTTCACACAAAGGCTCTCTTAGAGCAGTTGAAGATTCCGACCTATCATTTCCATCAGCCAAGCGACGCTGAAGAGTTGAACCCCATTTTAAACCACAGTTTTATGGCGAAGAAGCCAGTTGCCATTCTTACTGATGCCAGCTTTTGGCAGGGAGCCTAACTGATGATTAGAAGCGATGTCTTAAAAACACTGATTCCAATGATTTCTGAAGAGCTTGTTGTTTCGAATATTGGTCTGCCGTCACAGGAACTCCACCTACTTGATGATCAGCCAACAAATTTCTACATGCTTGGAACCATGGGTTTGGCTTCATCAATCGGCCTTGGCCTTGCGCTGGCCCAAAAGAAAAAGGTGATCGCAATTGATGGTGATGGGTCAGTTTTGACCAATTTGGGAACATTGCCGACAATTGCCAACAATCCTGCTAATAATTTTATCTTGCTAATAATCGACAACGGTAGCTATGGATCAACAGGTGATCAACCAACCTATGCAGGCATGAAAACATCCCTTGCAAAAGTTGCCGAGGCTTGTGGCTGTGAGACAGTCATTGAGTGTGCAGCGGAAAACACTGCTGCTGCGGTTAGGGCTGCACTTGATGGTCATGATATGACAATTATCGTCAGCAAATGCGAGTCGGGTAATATTAAAGTTCCTGTTATTGATATGGATGCACCGGTTATTCGCCATAGGTTTATGACCGAGGTCAACCGGCGCAACGGCTAAATCACATGCGGCCCACCCCTCCATCCCACTGGACCATTTTCGGCTTCTGGTGCTCTTTTTCAGGACGCCAACGATTGAGGCAGCTTACCGGGCTGTTGTTTTTAATCTCATGGCTTTTTGGCGGTTCAGCGATCGCCTACCAAACCCAATTTGACGGCACCGTAATCTTTTTACGCCATGCACAGGCACCAGGTAGTGGCGACCCCAAAAACTTTGACCTGGATAACTGCCAGACCCAGCGCAATCTTGATGATACTGGTCGCCGGCAAGCACGGGCCATCGGTAGACGTATCGCCGCTGCCAGGCTCATTTTGGCTGGCATTTATTCAAGTGAGTGGTGCCGCTGTCTTGAGACAGCTCTGTTGCTTGATCTTGGCGCCGTCACCCCATTTGATGGATTGAATTCTTTTTACCAGAACCATGTTTCGCGCGATGCCACATTGGCCAAACTAAACTCAAAGCTCGCCAATCTACCCCACAATGGCCCACCAGTTATAATGGTTACTCATTATGTAACAATTCAAGCCGTTGCGAATATAGCGGTGCCATCTGGCGGAGCCGTTTTGTATGATCTCGCTACAGGATACGCGCGTGAGTTGTCGCTTAACGCTCTAAGTTTTCAGCCTTAGTTAAGTGAATACTCGGTTTTAGCGCGTGGTAATCGTCCTGTTACTGAACCCTTAACCCGACGAATAGCAAACCAGACCGTAATTGCATAAACACGCACCGAAAGCGCTTTTATATAGACAAGAGACAAACCCTACTCCGAGATTGGGAGGCCAATGGCAACATAACCAACAAGGCTAATTCCGTAATAGGTTACAGCTGCAATTGACGGTAGTTCAATCCGGAGAGCGTAACCTGCCGTGCTGTGCAGGCAGAATTTGTCATTAGAATTCATTACCGGCAAAGTTGCTGCCGTCAGAAATTTATTGATATAGGCCAGAATTTCACTGTCATCATTTCCAACCAAAAAGACGAAGAGTATAAAACGTCCAGCCCCGTCAAAATCGTGGAATGTAAGTGCATGCAATTCCTCGGATAGAAGTGCGTCGAAGCGCGTGTTCTTGCATATTAAAAAATCCGCACTCACGTGTGTTTCTTAATTACAATGCGAATTTCAGGCAAATCTGTCCACCTTTAAACCATCTTTTACGGCGTTATTGAGCCCAGCAATCAGGCCATGCGCAGGACAATCACCCCACAAAAAATTGTTAGGATCATAGCAATCTTAAACGGCGTCATTTTCTCTTTTAAAACTAAAACCCCCAAAACAATAGCAAACAGAACTGAAGTTTCGCGAAGTGACGAAACTACCGCAACAGGCGCCGATAGACAGGCCCATAAAACTGCAACATAGGCAAAATACGACGCATTTCCTCCAATAACAAAGGTGCGCGGTGCGTCACGGTAAACACGACCAATCACGGTAGGGTGAAACCGCATCAGATAACACGCCAAAAACACCGCATTGACAGTTGTAGACGCCCCATAAAAGCCTATCGCGCTCTGCGTAATGCGAGCGCCCGCGGCATCAACAATCGAATAGCTAGCAATAAAACAGCCAGTGATAATTGCCAGCACAATGCCAGTAAAACCAACAGATTTGGTGCGGTATTGTACAATGCCAAAGGTTATAATGGCTCCAGAAACCAAAATTATGCCAAGCACTTCAGTGGTTTTTAAAACACCGGGAACCGTAACCATTGTGAAAAGAGTAATCATTAGCGGTGAAGCGCCGCGGGCAACGGGGTAAATCTGGGTCAATTCGCCAAACCTGTAGGCATTCAGTAAAAACACCTGATAGCCGAGGTGCAGCACTGCACTAACAAAAACATATTGCCAGGCTTCCGTAGGGGGTAGCCCTACATAAGCGAGGCCAATTATGGCCAATGGCAAATGACCAAACATTACAGCCGCCATACCAAGAGCTTTATCTCCAGTACTGCGTACCTGAAAATTCCAAAAAGCATGAAGAAATGCCGCCCCAAGCACAACGAGAACAACGCTAATTTCCATCTACTAAAAAGTCCCTTGCCCTACATGATTGTTGCGTCAACCATCGTATTGGTAACCGCACCGTAAAGGTCTTTGCATAATAGCCCACAAAAGGCACGTATCCCAACCCTAGTAAAGTTCATGCCACTACACTGCAAAATAGAAAACGTGTGTTCTGTCATGAACAGGGTCTATCAAAAAAGGCACGATAGTGCTGGTGTGCGCCCCTCTATTTGCGGAGCATGTTTAATGAGATACGTTAGGCACTCTATCCGACAGAAATATTATCGAAGCTCTATTGGTTAGGCCTTTTCTTTAGTGCTGTTTCAATTGCGTGACGCAACCGATTACTTTTTGGGCTGGTTGTTGATGCGAACCAGTCCACCAACTTGCCATCGGCATCAATCACATGTTTATGGAAATTCCAACGTGGCGAAGCAAGGCTGCCATGCACATCGGCAACCCATTTGTAGTATGGATGCGCATTCGGCCCCCTCACCACCTCAATATCGGCCATTGGAAAATCAATGCCGTAGTTCAATGTGCAAAAAGATTTTACCTGGTCGGCCGTATCCAACTCTTGCCCGCCAAAATCATCACTGGGAACACCAAGCACAACAAGACCTCGATCCTTGTAATCTGACCATAGGCGTTGCAAGCTCTCATATTGGCGGGTAAAGCCGCACATAGATGCGGTATTGACTAATAAAACAACTTTGCCCTTATAGTCGGCCAGCCGCAAAACACCACCGTCAATGCTAACAAAGCTGAAATCATGGGCTGTGGCAGCGGTTGCAGGCATAACCCCTCCTTTCAAGACTAACAGGCTAAAAAATAGGAATAGGGATAGTGGAAGTTTTCGTGACATTCGGACTAATTGGTTACTAAGTCGTACCAGCACAACCCCATTCTCTGAGATCATCTGCAAAAAGCTGGTGACAGACCCAATTTTTCCGCTTAATGTACTGGGTGTTTGTAACAAATTGAAAAGGAGGTGATCTGATGTCTAGTGATAAGCGGTTTGGTTTAAAGGACTTGGTTTCTGTTAAGCGGACTTTGGAGCAACCTTCTAGGTGCGCCTAAAACAGAAATTGACAGCAATGATAATACTGAAAAACAGGTTTTTTGATGACCGATCACGAAAGGGGGGGACACCCCCCTTTTTTTGTTTTGTCGCCTTTGTAAGCCAACATATTCGTAGCCCGGCCAGATCACGCAGTTTAGGTCTCTGACTTACCGCCAGCGGCAATCCAATCAGAAATACCACCCACATTGCAAACATTTTTATAGCCCATATCTTTCAATGTCTTGCCAGCGAGAGCAGCTTGCCCACCTGCAGCACAAACAAGAACAATATCTGCATCTTTACTTAACTTTGGGTTGAAATAAGGTAAATTTTCGTCTGCCGCAAATTCCAAAAAGCCACGCGGAATACGAAGTGCACCGGCAATCGTGCCACTTTTGAGAATGTCGCCGCTATCCCGCACATCGATGAAAAGGCTGTTACCAGCATCATGTTTGGCAATTCCATCATCAGACGAAATACGGGGAACAACAGCATTTGCATCGGCAAGATATTCTTTCGCAGTTTTCATGGGTCAGCCTTTCAAGCGGCGGTATAATTTAGTGCGATTTATATCGTGATTAATTCACCGGTTTCAAGGAAAAATTGCGCGAGAAGGACCACCTGAAACCATTTTACCACATCAGCCAGACAGACGGGCTTTTACGAGTTTCAAATGTTCTGGCGAGATACCACAACAGCCACCAATCATCCCCGCCCCTGATGCGACCCATTTCTGGGCAAAATCTGCATAGGCGAGTGGCGTAATTTCACGGCGTAATTCATGCAGGCTTTCATTCGCCCCTTTGTAATCCTTTTTCATCAATGGGAATGCATTTGCCAACACACCGATTTGCGGCGGGTTAACCTGATCAGCGATATGATTCACAATTTTGCACACCGCATCATCCATCACCTCAGGTTGACTACAATTGAATAGCACAGCCGCTGGCATGTTACCAGTTAGCGATGATAATAAATCAGCCAGCAACTCACCCGACCGCAACATGGGTTGGCCCGCAACTGGCTCCGCATCTTCAAGTGTCACCGAGAGCCAGACCGGTTTTTCGCAATCAGCAAACGCATCCAAAAAGCACCACGCCTCGGCAATTGAGCTATGCGTTTCAGCCATGAAGACATCGACATAAGGATTAAGGTGCTGGCGAAACAGAGCCATCATCTCAATTGCACGGCCCTCATCAAATCTATCTGGCTGATAAGACCCAAGCATTGGCGGTACACCACCAGCGACCTGAATTGCACGCGGCGATGCGTTGGCAGCTGATTTTGCTAGCTTTCCGGCAAGATCCAGTAATTCAGCAGACCGGTTCCAAAACGCCAATTCGCCTATATGAAACGGTACAATCGCATAGCTATTGGTGGTAATAATATCAGCCCCCGACTCAATAAAAGCATCATGTGCGGCTCTTACAAAATCAGGCCCTTCCATCAGCGCAAGCGCCGACCATTCTGGTTGCCTGAAGGGCGCCCCCATTGCTTTGAGTTGTCTCCCAAGACCCCCATCAAGAATAATCACTTTTATTCCTTTCTATATTAACGAGACGCTGAAATTGTGCTTTCGAATAATCAGCAGCTATTAAACGATAATTAATACCTTGCAAACAACACGAGAAATCACTTCTGAAGAAGGTGATGCAATAGAGAAAACCTTGTTTTGAGCTAGAATGGTAACACTATTCCTGTATGAACCCGGTAAGCCAAATCATCTTCGGTCTTCTGCCTTGAATAATCACCCGGCTGTGTTGGCGCAAAATCTATAAGTTCAAAATGCGTGACATTAATCGATCCAGCCGGTCACACAAAGCAGTAAATAGATGTCTGGGTATAATGATGATGCTGTCCACAAACACGCTGTCGCCAAAGCCACAAGCGTAGAAAAAATCGCAATTCTAACTGGGAATGAAACCGCACATGACAGCCATCTGACGGACAATTTCATTATTTCGAACGGCGAATGGCAAAATCGCAATCGCCAGTAAAATCAACCCTAACCAGATGAGCCAAACCGACCGATCTGCATGCCATCGGGGTTGGGGCTGTCGGTCAAGTTTTATCATTGGCTTCCTCACTGGTGATCCGATACTATATCTTCATAACAAATTCGAGACCCGACTGGCTGCCAACATAAAGCCCGGCCTTTTTCATGTGAAGCGATACCAGCAGCCCGCCCTGATCCAAGGCCACATCAACGCGGTTCCCCTGAATACGAACAATGGTGCCGGGGGCTACGTGTTCAGTTTCGACACAAGTGAGATTTACTTTGGTATCGAGAGTTAACATTAGCGTTTATCCTTTTTCATTTGGAAAAGCCGTTTGTGCAACAGGGCACGCCGTCTGTGGCACCAAATTTGCTGAATTAATTAAGGTCAATCGCATGCGCCTTCAAATCATCCAATTGGCAAATGTTTAAGGTCGCCCGGTTAGTTGCTGCAAGCCGCACTTTGGGTGCCTTGCCAGCTTCACGAGCCTGTTCCCAGCGCGCCGCACACAAACACCATTGATCGCCCGATTTTAACCCAGGAAAGCCAAATTCAGGGCGCGGCGTGGATAAATCATTCCCTGCCAACTTGCTAAAGGCCAAAAAATCTTCCGTCATTACCGCACAGACAGTGTGCATTCCCATATCTGACGGCCCCGTATTACAACAGCCATCGCGGAAAAACCCGGTAATCGGATCATGCGAACAACTCGCAATCGGCTCACCAAGCACATTTTTCTGGCCTTGCGGGCGGCCACCTGTTCCATCCATTTTAGAGTACCTCAGTTTAATTGTTCATAGATGTTGCCTCAAGCACGAGCATACGATCTTCAATAAGCTGTTTGAGCTTTGTCATGAAGCGTTTTCGATCAAGGCCCGGCTCGATCGGGTCCAGAAATTCAACAGTAACCCTACCGGGATATTTTAGCCAGCTGTTGCGTGGCCATACATGGCCAGAATTCAGTGCAACCGGCACCACCGGCAGACCGGTCGCCTGGTAAAGCGAAAAAACGCCAATTTCGTAGGGCTGGTCCACACCAGGGGCAACCCTTGTCCCTTGCGGAAAAATAAGCATTGACCGATGCTTTTTCGCCAAATCCTTGCCAGCAGCGCGCATTTCCCGCAACGCTCTCATGCCAGCTGAACGATCAACCGGGATACAACCAGTTTTCAAAAAGAACCATCCTATAATGGGCAACCACAATAATTCGCGTTTCAACACAAAGGCTGGAGCGGCCAACAACCAGCTAAGAATGATCGTCTCCCAAGCTGATTGATGTTTTACCGCATAAAGCACCTGCCGACTCAAGTGCCTGTCACCGTTGACAGTTTGCGTAATGCCAATCATGCCTAGAAGTAAATAAGTCATGTAACCCCAGAAACGGGCCACCGCCCGTGCATACCTTGACGGAAATAACAACACGGGCCCCATGACAATAACCAAAATACCAGTCCCTGCAAAAAACAGACTGTTAAAAACAAACGATTTCAGATAGACCATTTTTGTATTTTAGGCGCAAACTGTATCTGCTTCAATGGTCAAAGCAACGGGTAACCGTAAAATATTGAGATGATTTTAGGCCTAATATTTAAAATTGCCTTATAGCAAAGGACGCGCCATTGCATTACTCATCAAAAGCCACATCTATAGATCGGCGAAAAGGCCGAATATCGGATCAGAATAATACTGATACCGCATGGCAGCGACGCGCCGAAATGGCACTCGCCACCGCCCAGCAAGCAAACAAAACTATCACATACGCTGAATTGGCCGATGCCGCTGCAATACCAAGCCCTCAACGCATTCACAAACTGACCGAATGGTTGGAGACCAGTATGCGTAGCGATCATGCGGCCGGGCAACCACTGAGGGCAGCTTTGGTGATCTCACGCAGCCGGAGTGGATTGCCAGCTCCCGGATTTTTCATACTTTGTGGTGAACTTGGCCTTTATAACGGCGCTGCATCAGGACGGCACGCAGTGCAATTTCACAAGACTGTAATCACAAACTTATGGCAAAAGTCCGACCCTTAATCACCTCAGCCGCCGTCAAATTCTAATCACCGGCAACTACCCGACAGATTTAGCGATCCGCATAATAAAGACACCGTTATTTTCTGTGCTTTTTAGTAACTGATGGCCTCCGGTGTGACAAAAATGGTCAAAATCTAGCGGGGAAGCTGGATCATCCGTCTTAACCTCAAGCACCGCACCAGCCGCCATCTGGCCAATTTGGCGGCGCGCCTTTAGCACCGGTAATGGACACTTCAGGCCGGTCAGATCCAGGGTGATTGAGGCTGAATGATCGTCTTGTTCAATATTTATGGCGTTTTTTACTTTCTCCATGATGGTCAACATAAAACTAGCGGCAGCGAAATGCCAGCCCCATTTTTCACAAATTCTCTTACCAAGATTTGCCCCTCTTTCTAACTGATAAGCCTTGCCTTTACCCGCTGATGCCAGCTAGATAAGCCCATGAGTATTTGGGGCATAATTATCGGTGGAACCGCCGGCTTTGCGCTCGGTGGGCCCATTGGCGGGCTGCTTGGCGCCGCGGCAGGACATGCGGTGGAGTCAAAAATCACCCCACCCAGGCCTGATCCCCAGGCCACAAAGCGGATTGCTTTTACCGTTGCGGTGATCGCACTATCGGCAAAAATGGCAAAGGCGGATGGTAATGTTACACACAATGAAATTACCGCATTTCGGGCCCGCGTTCATATTCCGCCAGCCGAAGTGAGACAGGTTGGCCGGTTTTGGGATCTAGCCAGAAAAACCCCAAATGGCTTCGAAGATTATGCCACTCAGGTTGCACGGCTATTTGCACCGCGCGCGCCAGTTCTGGAACAGTTAATGGATCTGCTTTTTCATATTGCGCAATCCGACGGCGACATTACTGCACCCGAATTATCTTATCTTGCCAGAGTTGCAAATATTTTCGGATTTGATCAGTCTGATTTTGACCGATTACTCGCCTCGCATCAATCAAACGGCCCCTCGCCGTACGAGGTGTTGGGAGTCCAGCATGATATTGACGATAAAGCCCTACGCGACCATTGGAAACGTCTGGCACGCACACACCATCCTGACACATTGACAGCAGATGGCATGCCCGAAGAATTCATAGCGGCGTCTAATGACCGGCTTGCCAAGATTAACGCCGCCTATGACGCGATTGCGCGCAAACGGGGACTATAGGTAGATGCGGGTAAATAAAATGGCACCGCCGCTAATGACTATTGCAAATGCAGGCGTCAATCTTGGAGATCGATGGCTACTCCGTGGAGCCGACTTATCACTTCACACCGGCGACCGGCTAGCCCTTGTAGGGCCGAACGGGGCAGGCAAATCCACCCTGATGAAACTGTTATCAGGTCATGGGGACATGGATGAAGGGTCTTTATGGACATCCCCTGGGGCAGAAATTTCCTATTTGCCACAAGCCCCACAAATCTCTCCGGGTCTGACCCTTCATGACCTCGTGACAGGGGGTACCGGTGTATCTAGCATTGGCTACAAGGCCGACGCAATGCTGATGCAGTTAGGGCTTGATCCAATGAGAATTAGTGATGGCCTATCGGGCGGTGAGGCACGCCGCGTCTCCTTCGCACGTGCACTCTACACCAAGCCAAATATATTGCTGCTGGACGAACCAACCAACCATATGGATTTGCCAACAATCGAATGGATGGAGGATATACTGCATCAGCATCACGGGGCCCTATTGATGGTAAGCCACGACCGGGCGTTTCTAAGGAATGTTGGCACAGGCATTATTTGGTTGCACGATGGTAAATTGCGCCGACGCGACGGTCTTTTTGACGAATTTGAGTCCTGGTCAGATGGCATTTTGACCGAAGAGGCTGTGGTGCTTCACAAGATGGACCGACGCATTGTTAGCGAAACCAAATGGTCCCGAGAGGGTATTTCAGCCCGGCGTAAACGCAATCAGGGACGACTTCGTGAATTGGAAAGCCTGCGGGCTGAGCGGGCTAGAACTGGCGGCACAAACCAGCGCGCTATGCGCATGGAGATCGGTCCAGCCGATGGTGGCAGCCAACTCGTGCTTGAAGCTATTAACCTTTGTGCCAGTGTTCCGGCACCCCATCCCAATCCCGCCAAAGGAGACATTGAACATGATCCCAAACAACGGCGCACCTTGCTGCAGCATTTCAACCTTCTGGTTCGGCGTAGCGATCGGATCGGCATAGTGGGGCCAAATGGCGTTGGAAAATCAACGCTAGTACGCTTGCTGCTTGAAATTACTAAGCCTGATAGTGGGCGTGTGCGCCGTGGATTTGACTTGATACCGGCTTATTTTGACCAGCGCCGTGAGGCCCTAGACCATGACCGCTCACCATGGACTACCTTAAGCGAGGGCGGCAGCGATATGATTGAGGTTGCCGGTCAGACTAAGCATGTGACCAGCTATCTGCGCGACTTCATGTTTGATGATGTTAAAATGACCCAGCGTGTTTCCACCCTATCGGGCGGTGAACAAAATCGCCTGCTGCTGGCAAAGTTATTCGCCCAGTCACATAATTTTCTGGTGCTGGACGAACCGACCAATGATCTGGATATTGAAACGCTGGAATTACTGCAAGAGGTAATTGCGGATTATGAGGGTACCGTGCTGATTGTCAGCCATGATCGCGATTTTCTGGACCGCACAGTAACCGGCATTTTAGCATTTGAAAGCGATGCCAAAATTGTATCCCATGCTGGTGGCTATTCCGATTATTTGGGTCGTAAAAAAGTTACCGAGGCAGGACAAGCTGGGAAAATGGTCCCAAAAAAGACGAAAAAATCTGGACCAGAAAAGCCAAAAACAAACCGGCCAGCACGGCTGGGTTTTCGTGAAAAGCATTTGCTGGAAAACCTGCCCAATGAAATTGCCGCACTGGACCTTGAAATTGCTGATATCGAGGCAGCGCTGGCCGACCCAAACCTATTTCAAAACAACCCGGACAAATTCAATGATCTGGCTAATCTTCTGAAAACGCAGCGCAATAACAAGGACGGGAAAGAACTGGAATGGCTGGAGCTTGCCCAAAAAGAGGAAACTCTGGAACAGACGCTACCAAAATCCTAGACAGGGGCTTTAAGGCTGCTCTTGACCCGCGACCAAAACCAGCCTTATATTTTGTCGCCTGTCAGATGGTCAGGTGACTGCTGCCCTGAACTTCGAAGTGAGGGGGAGAGGAAAGTCCGGGCTCCACAGGATCAGGATGCCGGGTAACGCCCGGCGGGGGTGACCCTAGGGAAAGTGCCACAGAAAAGATACCGCCATGGCCTGCCATGGTAAGGGTGAAATGGTGTGGTAAGAGCGCACCGCCGGTCTGGCAACAGAGCGGGCACGGTAAACCCCATCCGGAGCAAAACCATATAGGGACATATGAGCGGCCTGCCGTTCCGATGCGGTCCTGCATCATGTCCGGGTAGGTTGCTTGAAACGGCTGGTAACAGCCGTTCTAGATGAATAGTCGCCAATGCCGGCAACGGCATTACAGAACCCGGCTTATCGACCATCTGACAGGATCACCAGTTCAAGGCCTTAGCCAGCAATTACCCGCACCAAAATAGAAAAAATATGTACATTCAATATATATTGTTATAATTCAATAACTTGACAGATATCATTTACCTATTATATTAACTACTTGAAAAGATTAGCTTTTCCCACAAAGAACAAAGGAAAACCCATTGACTTCCATAAATTCCCATGATATCCCATAAATTCCCAGTTTGGAAAATCTCGGGTAGCTAACTTATCTCCCTAGCTAGAGCTCGTTGAAATCCAAAAAACTGGGCCGGGCGGTTTTGGCAACCAAATCCCGGATTGGCCGGCACGGAACAAATTGGAGCTTTAGGTATCGTGGATCTTTTTTTATCCACATTTGAGCATCGCATTGACAAGAAGGGGCGCCTGTCTGTGCCGGCCCCTTTCCGATCCGTACTTGAGCGCCGTAGCGACTCACTTTATCTCTTTAGATCATTGACCGAACCGTGCCTTGAGGGCTGCGGTCCTGAACGCATTGGCCAAATTGTAGATGCCATTGACAAAATGGATAGCCTGTCAGCAGAGGTCGCAACCTTGCAAACGATGCTGTCCAGCGCGCAAGAAATGAAACTAGACTCTGAAGGCCGAATCACGTTGAACGCGGATTTCATTGCCTTTGCTCAACTTGATGAATTAGCACTTTATGCGGGCATTGGTCGGTCCTTCCAAATCTGGCTACCGAACCGGTATCGGACGCGCGAGGCCGATGCTCGTGCCCGCGCAAAAAGCAAAGGTCTTCCAAGCTTGCGCCTTGGTCAGACATATACAATCTCCTCTGGGAACGGAAACGGAGATCATTGATGCCGAAACAAGTGCTCCACCAGTCGGTCCTGTTAAACGAGGTGGTGGAGGTGCTTGGCCCAATTCATGGCGGATGTTACCTTGATGCAACTTTTGGCAATGGCGGCTACAGCCGCGCCATTCTCGACAAGGCCAATTGCACGCTTCTAGCAATTGACCGCGATCCTGATGCGATCAAGCGCGGCGCATCCATGAAGGCCGAATATGCGGGTCGCTTTCGCCTCGCCGAGGGGTGCTTTTCGGATATGGTCAGCCTCGTCGATTCGAATCTGCCTGAGTTTAAAGGCTTGAATGGAGTGGCGTTTGACCTAGGTGTTTGTTCAACGCAGATTGACCAGCCGAACCGCGGTTTTTCCTTTCGCGCCGATGGCCCGCTTGACATGCGCATGTCCAAATGCGGCAAAAGCGCAGCCGATGTTGTGATGAAAAGCGATGAGGCTGATCTTGCACGTATTTTTTGGGAATATGGAGAAGAGAAAGCCTCGCGTCGGATCGCCAAGGCCATTTGCCAAGAACGCGCTGAAGCCAACATTACCAGTACCAGTCAGCTTGCCGCCATTATTCACAGCGTTATGCCAGCCAAAAGACTGGGCCAAATTGACCCCGCAACCCGAAGTTTTCAGGCTCTGCGTATTTTTGTTAACCGCGAATTGGATGAGTTAAAGGCCGGACTTGAGGCTGTTGAGCGGCTACTACATCCGGGTGGCATTTTGGCCGTGGTATCCTTTCATTCGCTTGAGGACCGTATCGTAAAACGCTTTCTCACAACCCGTAGCCAGTATGCAGCAAGACCATCACGGCACCAGCCTCTTGTTGAAGCGCCAGCTCCCACGTTTGAACTTCTGAGCCGAAAAGCTATTTTACCAATTAAGGAGGAGCGCATTAAAAACAGCCGCGCCCGTTCGGCAAAATTACGCATTGCCCGGCGCACCGATGCACCCAAGCTAAGTGCATCGCATGACCCAGAAGTTGCCCAAAACTTAGCAGGTCGACCTTCATTTGATCATAAGACTTCATCGACCGTGGAGGCACAAACATGCAATTAATCCTTCTTAGCGCTCTAATACTTGTTGGATTGGGCACCACCTTATATCAGGTCAAAACTAGTATAGACGAGCGTCAAGACCTTCTGCGGGGCCTAGAACTCTCAATCGCCAACACAAAACGTGACATCGCCGTTTTAGAGGCCGAATGGGCATACATTTCACGCCCTGATCGTGTGATGGCATTGTCGAATGACTTGCTAGGGATGGCGCCGATTGGCCAAGACCGGATTTTACCACTTAATGCCATTCCAATGCGCATTAATGTCGATTTTGACGTTGATACCGAAATTGGCAATACCAATTCGGAAAAAACGGGTTTTGAGGCAAAACAGGAAAATGGCAGCGTACAGGTGGTCAGATGACTCCCGGGCTGCAAAAAATTCGGCATTTAATTTTGCCATCACGCCCTGATCCGGCGCAATCACGACAAATTGCCGAGGGGCGTTTGCTAATTTGTTGTCTTGTTGCGCTTGGTATTTTTGTCACAATTGGGACACGAATTATTGGCCTTGCTAATTCGAGCACTGACATCCATTTCTCGACGAAGAAGCCTGGCATCAATGCCGAAAGAGGACGGATCCTAGATCGCAAGGGCCGTATGCTGGCTGGTAATCTCCCCGTCACCGTTTTGCATGCAGACCCGAGCGAAATGATGAATGCTGGCGAGGCCGCGGCAATGCTGGCACCATTTCTGGCCCAGCATGACCAAAAAAGCCTTCAAAAATTATTGACCAAAAAAACACGCTATGTCGAACTTGACCGGCAATTAACACCTAAGCGTCATGCGCAAATTCTGAGTCTTGGCATTCCTGGAGTTTATTTTGCCAAGGGCTCGGTTCGTATTTATCCGCGTGATCATACTGCAGCTCATATTCTTGGTCATGTCGATACTACAAATAACGGCATTGCCGGTATTGAAAAATCCATGGACAGCAAGCTGGCCAGCGGCGAAGATGTTATCTTATCAATTGATCTTGGCCTCCAATCGGTGATCCGCAGTGAAATTCAAAAGCAAATCGACAAATTCGAGGCTATTGGCGGTGCTGGCGTTCTATTGGATATCAAAACTGGTGAAATGCTTGCTGTCGCCTCCCTTCCTGATTTCAACCCTAACCAATTCTCTCTAGCCAATGACAATGCCCGCTTTAACCGCGCCACCAAAGGCCTTTATGAAATGGGATCGACCTTCAAGGTGCTCAATACGGCTATTGCGCTTGAGAGTGGCGCAGCCACAACCAACCAGCGCTTCGAAGTGTCCAAGCCATTGCGCGTATCTCGTTTTACCATTACCGATTATCACCCCCATAGCAAGCCACTAAATGTACCAGAAATTCTGGTCTATTCTTCCAACATTGGTTCAGCATTGATGGCCGAGGCAGTTGGTGCAAAAACCCAGCGTGCATACATGGATAAGTTGGGGTTGCTAGACAGGCTTGAGCTTGAAATTCCTGAAGTTTCTCAACCACTATCGCCAAAACAATGGCGCCGCACAACTACTGTCACCGTCTCTTATGGTCATGGCATTTCAATTTCGCCAGCCCATCTTGCCAGCGCGGTTGCCGCCGCATCGGGAACCGGCCAGTGGATTCAGCCAACCCTCCTGAAGCGCCAGAGAAACGATACGCCCTTGCGCCTGCGCATTTTTTCTGAAGACACGACCCGCGCAGTTCGTTCAATGATGCGTTTGGTTGTTTCACATGCTGATGGAACTGGGAAATTCGCCGAAGCACGTGGGTACATGGTTGGCGGCAAAACCGGAACCGCTGAAAAGATTCAGGCTGGTGGGTACAATAAAAAAGCCAATCTTGCCACATTTGTAGCCACATTCCCGACGCATGAGCCTCGCTACGTGATTGCAATCTTGGTAGACGAGCCTAAAGGGCAAAAGCATTCTTTCGGATATTCAACAGCTGGCTGGGTTGTCGCTCCGGCCGTTCGACGAATTGTTGAACAGATTGCACCCATCCTTGGAGTTCTTCCTGTTGACGAAAAATCGCCTCTAATTCGCCAAAAAATGCTGCTTGATTTTACAATTGGTGACAAGGAGGCAACTCTTGCATCTTACTGATCTATGTCATGATTTGATTAAAATTCCAGCTAAAGCCGGGACTATTCCAGTGACTGGGCTTGCCGTTGACTCGGGGCGCGTAAAAGCTGGCGATATTTTTTTTGCCATAGCTGGCAACCAATACGATGGTCGTGACTTTATCAAAGATGCAATTGGGGCTGGCGCTGTGGCAATCGTAACTGGCAGCACGCCATTGGCACAATCGTTGATCACGATGACAAATCGTAACGAAATTCCGATCCTACAGTGCGATAAACCACGACATATTATGGCACAAATGGCCGCCCGGGTTTGGCCATCACAGCCTGGGATGGTTGCTGCGGTTACCGGCACGAATGGCAAAACATCAACAACTGAATTCTTACGTCAGCTATGGCAGCGTGCTACTTGGCAAGCCGTTGCGGTTGGCACGCTGGGTGTCACTGGCACCGATATGATCAAGGCTGACGGGGCAATCCTTAGCCTGCCCCCACTGACCACGCCAGATAGTATTAGCCTTCATGGTGCAATTGCTCCATTAGCCAAGGCAGGCGTTACGCACCTTGCATTAGAGGCTAGCAGTCACGGCCTCTCACAATACCGACTTGATGGCATGAATATCCATCTCGCTGCTTTTACCAATCTAAGCCATGATCACCTTGACCATCACGCCGATATGGACAGCTATTTTGCAGCCAAAATCAGGCTTTTTACTGAACTGCTGTCCGAGGGCGGTTGCGCGGCAATAAACCTAGATGATCCCTATAGCACAGCCATTATCAAGGCGCTGAAAGGCCGCGCCATTGTAGTGAAAACATTTGGCTATGCTGAGGATGCCGATTTTCATATCACGTCAATCACCCCAGCGGGCGATGGCTTGAATATGCGGGTCACCTACAACGGCCATAGTTGGGATATTCCTCTGGCTCTGTCAGGAACATTTCAGGCCATTAATGCCCTGACCGCGGCGGTGATGGGCTACCTTGGAGGCTTACCCTTGCATGACTCGCTTGGCGCGCTGCCGTATCTAAAAGCAGCCCCGGGGCGTATGCAAACCGTTCACGGTCATCCAAAGGGGGCCCGTGTTGTTGTTGATTATGCGCATACCCCTGATGCGCTTGCCGCAGCTTTAGGTGCGCTTCGTCCGGAGGCTAGTGGCAAACTTTTCGTGCTATTCGGGTGCGGTGGTGAGCGTGATCCGGGCAAACGCGAAATGATGGGGCAGGTTGCATGCCAAATTGCCGATCATGTCATTGTAACCGATGATAACCCGCGCAACGAGGACCCAACAGCCATTCGTAGCTCCATTTTAAACGCATGCGATAGCGCCGTTGAAATAGTGCCGCGCGACAAAGCCATTGCCACCGCCCTTGCCCAGCTTGATGTGGGCGATGTACTGCTAATCGCCGGTAAAGGCCACGAAACTGGCCAGTTAGTCGGCAATGAAACGCTGCCATTTGATGATGCGGCATTGGCCAGCAATCGGCTGCGCGCAATGCATGAGGCGAAATAATGAGTACTCCATTATGGACATGCGATGATTTGATATTAGCCTGTAATGGCGCACTGTTCGATGCAAGCGTGGCCTGTGTGCCCATATCTGGCATCGAAATTGACAGCCGCAATTGTAGCGGTGGTGATCTTTTTGTTGCACTTGTCGGTGATAAACATGACGGCCATGATTTTTTGACCAAAGCCGCAAATGCTGGGGCTACAGCTTGCCTTGTAAGCCGTCCACAAAATAATCTGCCTACCATTCAAATTATTGTCGATGACACGCTTGCCGGCCTGGCTCATCTTGGGGCGGCTGGTCGCAACCGGTTTAAGGGTAGCATGATTGGTGTTACCGGTTCCGTTGGCAAAACTGGCACCAAGGATATGCTGTCACATATCTTAACAAATTTTGGCAAAACCCATGCCAGTAAGCGCAGCTATAACAACCATATTGGCGTGCCAATTACTCTATCCAACCTACCCGCAGATTGCGATTTTGCTATTCAGGAAATGGGCATGAATGCGGCCGGGGAAATAGCCAGCCTTACCTCGCTCGTACTTCCTGACGTTGCGATGATTACCCGCATTACCAATACACACAGCGGTTTTTTTGATACGATAGAAGATATCGCGAGGGCAAAGGCCGAAATTTTCCAGGGATTAAAAGCTGGCGGTATTGCAGTGCTAAATCTTCATGATCCATTTTTACCCCAGCTTAAAAAGGCCGCAAACAAAGCAGGGGCCGAGCGCATCATAACATTTGGACGCGAAGATAAAGCCGAGTTTCGCCTTTTAGAAGCACGGCAAAATGACATCGGCATGAGTGTTCGCGGTGAAGTCGATGGTCATGAACTGACATTTGACATGCAAATGCATGGGGTACATTGGGCGCAGAATGCTTTTGGTGTTCTGGCTTGCATTGAAGCACTTGGTCTTGATCTAGAAATTGCAGCTGCGCACCTTGCAACCTGCCAAACTCCGGAAGGCCGCGGCAAACGCTTGTCCGGACAGTACCGGCATTGTGCAATCACCCTTATCGATGACAGCTACAATGCGAGTCCGGCATCAATGACTGCCGCATTTGCAAGTATGAAAACGACGCCGCCAAAAATCATGATACTCAGCGAAATGCGTGAACTCGGCAAGGACACCATACCAGAACATAACGCACTGATACCGCAAATCAACGCACTGTCACCACGCGTTGTTATCGCGCTTGGGCCCGCTATGCACGCCGCTATTTCCAGTCTAGATAGCAGCATTATCAGCATTCCAGCGACCGATATGAAGGCCGCTTTAGAGATATTTGATAGTGTGATTAAGGATGGTGACATTGTTTTTATAAAAGGATCGCTCGGGTCAGGGTCATGGCGACTTCGTGATGCCATCCTATCCATACTTATTGTCCATCCATCACCTAATGCGCCGTCGCGCAATGGAGGGAACAGTCATGCTACCTGATTTACTCGTACCCTTATCCGAGCAGTTTCAGCCGTTCAACCTGTTTCGTTACATCACCTTTCGAACCGGCGGATCAACAATTACCGCCCTACTGATTGCATTGGTATTTGGACCAGTCTTTATTCGCTGGTTAAAGACACACCAAGTCGAGGGACAACCAATCCGCGATGATGGGCCGCAATCACATTTGTTAACGAAGCTCGGCACGCCAACCATGGGCGGGTTGTTGATCCTAATTGCTTTCTCAATATCGACTTTGTTGTGGATGCCATTATCTAATCCCTATCTCTGGCCTGTGTTATTAATCGCAATCAGCTTTGGCGCTATTGGCAGCCTCGATGATTGGATGAAATTGCGCAAACGGTCACATAACGGCATGTCGGCTGGGATGAAGATAATGCTGCAGCTTGTCATTGCCTTTGTTGCCACGCTTATTTTTATCGAATTATCACCAGACCAGCTGCGTTATGGGGTTGCGGTGCCATTCTTCAAAGACACATTGCTTACCATGGGCCTTTTTTATGTGCCATTTGCAATGATTGTAATTGTAGGTGCTTCCAACGCGGTTAATCTAACTGATGGTCTTGACGGGCTAGCCATTGTGCCAGTGATGATTGTTGCTGGCTGCTTTGCTCTGATTGCCTACCTTGCTGGAAACTACAATTTTGCCACATATCTCCAAATTAATTATGTACCCGGTACCGGCGATCTCGCAGTAATGTGTGGTGCGCTGATCGGAGCCGGACTTGGGTTCTTGTGGTTTAATGCCCCACCTGCCCGCGTCTTTATGGGGGATACAGGGTCACTCGCCCTAGGGGGAACATTGGGCGCAATTTCAGTGGCAACACGCCACGAGCTAGTGCTAGCTATCACCGGCGGGTTGTTCGTTGTTGAAACCCTATCCGTGATTTTGCAAGTAGCCTCGTTCAAATTGACCGGCAAACGGATTTTTCTAATGGCTCCCCTACATCATCACTTCGAGAAAAAAGGATGGCCAGAACCAACAATTGTTATTCGTTTCTGGATCATTGCGGTGGTATTGGCAGTTGCCGGCCTATCGTCATTGAAACTGCGCTAGGGAGTGGACTGAATGCTAGTTCCACATGACATGAAAGGACAGACAATCGGGGTCTTAGGTCTTGGCAGGTCTGGCCTTGCTGCGATTGCAGTGTTACAGGCTGCTGGCGCTCATGTATTTGCCTTTGACGATGTGAAATCTCAGCAGGACGTTACCCAAATTAACTTGACCCAATGGCGTGATTGGCCATGGCCGGAAATTGACGCCATGGTGATAAGTCCTGGCATTCCGCACAATTACCCAATGCCGCACCCTGCCGCCGCCCATGCCAATCGCCAACAAATCCCAATAATTAGCGAGGTTGAACTCGCATTACGTGCAAAGCCAAAAGCACGGCTTGTCGCGATCACAGGAACCAACGGAAAATCCACCACAACGGCGCTAATAGGGCACTGTCTTCAAACTGCTAGATGCCCTTTTGCCATTGGTGGCAACCTCGGTGATGCGGCCTGTTCTCTTGATGATCCAGGTGAACATGGCACAATAGTTCTGGAATTATCATCCTATCAGTTGGAAACTACGCCATCGCTTAAACCATCAATTTCCATCTTGCTGAATATCAGCCCCGATCACCTTGACCGACACGGCGGCATGGCTGGCTATGTTGCTGCCAAAACTAAGGTTCTGGACCGACTTGATAAATTCGGCATCGCCATCATTGGCGCGGGTGACGAGCATGTGCAAACTCTCGCAAACCTAACCGCGGCCAAAGGCATTAAAACACTGATTGCAAGTCCTGATCTAGCACCAATTAGCCAGAGGGGATCAAGCGCGCTTGCCGGGACACATAATGCGGAAAATGCGGCGGCGGCGGCATTAGCACTTCACGCCATTGGGTTGGATGATCAGGTGATTAATCGCGGGATTTCCAGCTTTACTAATCTACCACATCGCCTACAGCGGGTTGCCAGTTGTGGTAAAGTTCAATTTATCAATGACTCAAAAGCAACAAACGGCATTGCCGCAGCAAAAGCGCTGGCCACCTTAAGCGATATTTACTGGGTTGCTGGCGGAATTGCCAAGCACGATGGGTTATCTCCCACTATGCCGTACCTGGGCGCCGTGAAAAAAGCTTACTTGATTGGTACGGCCGCCCCCGCCTTTGCCATCACCCTATCCGGTATTTGCCCTGTGGCTATTTGCAATGACCTAGAACGGGCAACGCGCGCTGCTTTTGATGATGCCATCGCCAATCCTGGTGGTGGCACAATCCTGTTGGCTCCTGCTGCTGCCTCCTTTGATCAGTTTCCAAATTTTGGAGCGCGCGGCAACGCTTTTGCTGCGCTTGCCCATGACCTTTGCGCTGCAAGACATGCCAAGCAAAATGGCACCCCAACCCGAAGGGATAACCATGCTTGATCGCACCGACCGTTCACTTGTTGGCATTTGGTGGTGGACCGTTGACAAATGGCTGCTTGCCAGTGCAATGCTGCTAATGACGCTTGGCATGATTTTGGTAATGGCAGCAAGCCCTGCTGTGGCCAGTCTGATTAACCTTCCTTCAGAACATTTCATCGTGCGCCAGATTATCTATCTCGTGCCTGCGCTGTTGATCATGTTGTCGGTTTCAATGCTAGAACCAAGGCCCATTCGGGTATTATCTCTCATTGGTCTAATTGCGGTAATTGGCCTGATGTTTTTAGCCATTGTTAAAGGCAACGAAATTAAAGGAGCAACTAGATGGATTTCGTTTGCTGGGTTCACCCTTCAGCCATCCGAATTGGCCAAACCATTTTTTGCCATTGTCTCTGCCTGGCTGTTAACATTGTGGCGAGAGGGACAGGATTTTCCCGGTTGGGCCTACGCAACTGGTCTTGCGGCAGTTATCGTGACCATTCTCGTTGGTCAGCCTGACATTGGTATGACCGTCCTAATTTTGGTGACATGGGGCTTTCAGATGTTCCTCGCCGGCATGCCGATGCTTTTTGTGATTAGTGCTGCTGGACTCACCCCGCTTGGGTTCTTCATCGCCTACCTTAATCTTCCTCATGTGCAACTTCGAGTTGATAAATTTTTTGAGGGTGGCTCATGGCAGGTTGAACGTGCCAAAGAAAGCTTTGCAGAGGGGGGATATTTTGGCGTTGGGCCGGGGGATGGAATCGTCAAACTGCATTTGCCTGATGCACATTCCGACTTTATTTTTGCCGTTGCCGCCGAAGAATATGGTGCCATTGCCTGCCTTGCGCTTCTTGGGCTTTATGGATTTGTAATTGTTCGCGGATTTGCAAGGGCATTATCGGGCGAGGGGTTATTCTGCCTGATCGCATCGGCCAGCTTAGTAATGCAATTCGGTGTTCAAGCCAGCATTCACATGGCATCATCGGTTAATTTAATTCCAACCAAGGGCATGACCCTCCCGTTTATCAGCTATGGCGGATCGTCGCTACTGGCCAGCAGCATTACTATGGGGGTAATCCTTGCGCTAACACGCAAGCGCACCACTGTCGATCATTTTTCAGATCGAGGACGCGCATGATTACTGGCGCCATCTATCTTGCTGCTGGCGGAACCGGTGGGCATATTTTTCCCGCCCTTGCCGTTGCCGAAGCCATGAATGCAAAAGGTTATCAATCGGTCCTTTTTACCGACCAACGTGGTGAAAAGCTCTTGGCAGCAATGGATACATTGCCAGTCAGCGTCAGGGTCATTAGCGCTGCTTCGCCATTTCAGGCAGGATTTGTGCGGCGATTTTTGGCGCTGGCCAAACTTGGGTTCGGAGCACTCTCATGTTTCTGGCACATCAGCGTCAAGAGGCCAAAAGTTATGATTGGGTTTGGGGGCTATCCATCATTTGCCCCGCTTCTCATATCTCGCCTATTTAATGTACCAGTTATGTTGCACGAACAAAATGCCTTTTTAGGGCGAGCAAACCACGCAATAGCAGCGCGTGCGAAATTGCTTGCGCTCAGCTGGCCGCAAACCAAGAACCTTCCGCACGGCATTGAAACCCATGTCACTGGCATGCCAGTGCGCACAGCCTTTTTTGCCAAAAACCGTCCACGCGGTGCAAAAAAAAAGCTGGTGCTTACAGTACTGGGTGGCTCTCAAGGAGCAGGCATTCTTGGTGATCTAGTCCCTGAAGCCATTGCCATGATCAAAACACCGCTGCGGTCAAAAATGAAGGTTAATCAGCAAGCCCGTCCCGAACAAATCGATCAGTTGAAAGCACGCTACAAAGCGCTCAAAATCAGTGCATCAATCAAGCCTTTCTTTAACAATATGCCATGCTTACTGGCAAAAAGTGACCTTGTTATCAGCCGTTCCGGTGCATCATCAATTGCAGAATTGGCTGCCACTGGACGGGCTTCGCTGATGTTGCCATTACCGAGTGCGATGGATGATCACCAAAAAGCCAACGCCACCCAAATGGAACAGGTAGGTGGTGGCTATTGTCTTGACGAAACCACCGTCAGCCCGGCGTTTTTAGCCACTCACGTCATTCAACTGTTCGAAGCACCTGATCAATTGCGCGCTATGGCTAAAAATGCAACCGCACTTGCAAGCCCAGCCGCGGCAAATGATATCGCCAACCTTGCCGAAAGCTTGATTAAGAAACCCAAAACAACGAATCCTGGAGCCATTAAATGAGTGAACTGCCGCTTTCTATAGGCACCATGCATTTCACCGGCATCGGTGGCATCGGCATGAGTGGAATTGCCGAAATCCTATTTGAGCTTGGCTACAAAGTCCAAGGAAGCGATATGTCGGACAATGCCAATGTCAGGCGGTTGCGCGATAAAGGTATTTTTGTTGTCAATGGGCAAAGCGCCAAAAATATTGAGGGTGCTTCTCTAGTAGTCATCTCAACTGCGATTAAACCCGATAATCCGGAAGTGGTTGCAGCCCGCGCCAAATTCTTGCCCATCGTACATCGAGCCGAAATGCTTGGGGAATTGATGCGATTACGCTGGTCTATTGCGGTCGCTGGTACGCACGGCAAAACGACCACAACCAGCCTCGTGGCGACCCTTCTCAGCAGTGCTGACATTGACCCAACCGTAATTAATGGCGGTATCATTACGGGGTGGGGTAGCAATGCCCGGCTTGGCAAAGGGCAGTGGATGGTTGTTGAGGCTGATGAAAGCGATGGATCCTTTGCCAAATTAAAACCAACTGTTGCCGTGGTGACTAATATCGATCCAGAGCATCTTGACCATCACGGTAATTTTGAAGCATTGGAAATAGCTTTTTTGAATTTTGTTGCATCGATCCCATTTTACGGTTTTGCAACCCTATGCATCGACCATCCTTCGGTTCAGCGACTAATGTCCGGCATAAAAGACCGCCGTATTATCACCTACGGGTTAAGTGCAAGTGCTGATGTGCGGGCGACCAATCTCCGAGTTGAGGATGGGGCAATGCTTTTTGACGTCCATCTCTCCCAGCGTATTCGAGGAGATAACACCTCCTTCTCTAATATACGCTTTCCAATGCTTGGCGATCACAACGTGCAAAATTGTCTGGCCGCTATCGGAGTTGCGCTGGAAATGAATATTGATGCGGTACGGATCAAAAAGGCCCTCGCTGTCTTTGGTGGGGTTGGCCGTCGGTTTGAGGCCAAAGGAATCAGCAATGGCGTAACAATTATTGATGATTACGGGCATCACCCCGTGGAAATTACCGCCGCGCTAAAGGCTGGAAGGATGCTTTGCGGTAACAATAAGTTAGTAGCCGTTGTTCAGCCGCATCGCTATAGCCGCCTTGCACATTTGTTTACCGAATTTTGTAGCTGCTTCAATGACGCAGATTTAGTGTTGGTTGCTGATGTCTATGCAGCTGGTGAGACGCCTATTGATGGGGCTGACAAAGCTGCCCTCGTCGCTGGACTTCAAGATCATGGGCATAAAGCTGCTGTCAGCCTGGAAGGGCCGGAAACACTAGCCGCTGAAATTGCCGCTCGCACCAGCACTGGTGATGTGGTGATGTGCCTTGGTGCCGGTGACATCACCAACTGGGCAAACGAACTCCCATCAGAACTAGATCGACTGAGGGGCTTTAAATCATGATGTCGATCCTCAATCAACTTCCAGAAGTTCGCGGCAGCTACACGTCAAACGAGCCGATGTCACTCCATACATGGTTTGGAGTTGGCGGTCCAGCGGACATCATATTTAGCCCGATTGATGAAAATGACTTGTTCCATTTTCTTGCTGGTTGCCCACATGAAATCCCTATTTTTACTGTTGGGGCTGGATCAAACCTATTAGTTCGTGATGGTGGAATTACCGGTGTTGTTATCAAGCTTAGCAAGCATATGAAGCAAATCACGCATGATGGTACTTGCATCACAGCTCAAACCGGTGCCACCGACGCTGATGTTGCTCGTTACGCTCAGAAGGCTGGCATTGGCAGTCTGGAATTTCTAATCGGGATACCCGGGACAATTGGTGGCGGTTTGCGGATGAATGCCGGTGCCTACGGCAGCGAGTTCAGAGATATAACTATTCGCGCCCATGGGTTTGACAGGAACGGGAAAAGAGTCAGTGCCACACCAGCAGACATGGGCATGGCTTACCGTCACAGTGACGCCCCCACCGGG
>QBYK01000022.1 GCA_003282865.1 SAR116 cluster bacterium AG-325-I21
CATGCCCAACAATTAACAGGGTTAACCAAGCAGGACCATCATCAGCGCTGATATGACTAAAATCTTCACCGCAATGCGAACAGCTCGATGCAGGCTTTAAATATCCAGTCAAAACGGCGCCAATCCCACATTTCGGGCAACGTTTCTTAATACCGCGCCATAACACCGAAAATGAAAATTGACGGTCAGTTGGCAGGTTAGTGTTCACATCGCTCAGTGTGTTGCCCTTTTCATAGCTAGATTTTGAAATTTTCCACTATTTTTATATTACAAATGATAGCATTTAAACTAAAAAGCTCAAATGTGACAGACGCGCGCGCCCCGCATCGCTCGCATGTAAAGCGCATTAAGACTTGTGACAAGCATGACACAAGCCGCTACAAATTAAATTAATTGAAAACGGTTGCTTGAAACCCCACGAGGCCGGAACACAACTCAGACAAATCCGCCACCCTCTCTAAGACAAACCAAGACAAACATTGGGAAGAACCGATCACATGAACCGCTTGTTTGAAGAACTGGATTATCAACCAACTCCGATTGGCCCCATTTCATTGCGGCGGCGGCGCGAGTTACTCCTCGATGTTGATGTTCTGGAAATCATGCTTGGCGACGAACACTTAATGTCCGATTTGTTTAACACGTCCGAAATTGCTCTTGCAAAAATTGGCCTTGATGCAATAGCCGGTAACGCAGGTTTATCGGTTGTTGTCGGTGGGCTTGGAATGGGTTTTACTGCCGATGCTGCTCTAAGCAATCCGCGGATTGATAATCTTATTGTGGTGGAAAAGCTGACGCCGGTGATCAACTGGCATAAAAGTGGGCTAATTCCACTTGGCAAGTCGCTTATTAACAATCCCAAGTGCCGCCTGATTGAAGGTGATTTTTTCGAAATGGCTGATCGCCAAGACGGGTTTGATCCAGCCCATCCAGGGTGTAAATTTGATGCGGTTTTGCTTGACATCGATCATGCCCCAGACTTCTATCTTGCCCCTGCACACGCCAAATTTTATCAGCCGGCTGGCCTAAAAAAACTGGCTCAGCAACTGTACCCGGGTGGCGTCTTTGCTCTGTGGTCAAACGATCCCCCCGTTCAGTTTTTTATCGATCGCATGGGATCAATATTTCGCACAGCTACCGCGGTTGAGGTACCTTTTTATAACCCGCTTCAAGACCGCGATTCTGTGCAAAGCATCTACCTTGCGTGGGCCTAGTTCTATAATTTCCACAGGTCATCAACACCGAATGGATTAGAGTGAAACCATTAGGCGCATCCGATGCATAAGGATACAGCTGGATCAGCTGCAAGACGGCCAGCAGCTATTTCATGATCACATTTCAGGCAGTACCCGTAATCACCAGCCTCAATTCGCATTAGTGCCGCAGCAAGTGCCGTCAACCGTTGCTGGCGTCGATCTTCAGTAGCTAGTTCCATTGATTGCTGCTGCATGGCATCCATGCGCGATAAGCGACCAACTGATTGCTGATCGAGCCTCACAGGCGCTCGACTTTCTTTTGCAGTTTCACTCAGCGCCTTTAGTTGACTCATCTCAGCGCGGATCACATCTGAAAAATGTTTTGAGTCAATTGTTGTCATCAACCGCTCGATTAGACCTTGATATTGGTAGTTGGTAACTAAATGCTAACCCAAGTCAGAAATTTACAACAGGCAAAAATATCTAGTGCATCACGTTGACACAGCATAGAGGTTACCCCTTGTCACATGGCACAAAAGCGCATCATAATTGGCACATAGCAGGAAAAACACGATTTCTCACCCAGCATCTGCCAAAGGCTATGACCGTCATGACACACCCCTTAATAATTTCCTTTAGCGCGCTAGTTTTTGTGTTTCGAAAGATCGCCAAATCCCGTGTGATGCAAGCGATAGCAATCATTTGGACATGCTTCGCCATCTTAATCACACCTATCACAGCAGCACCCCTTATCCAGCAAATTGGAGCTACATTATCGCATCCTTGGGGTATGGATTTTTTGGATGATCAGCATCTATTTGTTACTGAAAGGGGTGGCAATTTGTATCTTGTTGATCTGTTGACGGGCGAACGCAATACCATTGTAAATGTGCCGACTGTTCAGGCCACGCGCCAAGGTGGCATGCTTGATGTTGCTGTGCATCAAAACCCCGATAATGATAACGTCACAGTTTATCTTTGCTACAGCCTGCTTATTGGGGATAAAACGGTGACAGCGATTGACAAGGCCAAATTTGACGGCGCCGACTTAACTGAAAGGCAAACAATTTTTAAGGCGAATAATCAAGAAATAAGCGCTATCCATTATGGCTGTCGGTTAGCCATTGATAAGCAATATTTATATGCTAGTCTTGGGGATCGCGGTAACCGGCATGACGCACAGAACCCATCACTTCATGGCGGCGCTGTCATTAGGTTACTACATGATGGCAACCCAGCTCCCAATAATCCGAACCTTCAAGGCTGGGCACCTGAAATACTATCCAAGGGTCATCGCAACCCCCAGGGGTTGGCCATAAACCCAGAAACTGGGGAGCTCTGGGCCCATGAACATGGGCCACGAGGCGGCGATGAAATCAATATCATAAGTGCTGGCCATAATTATGGTTGGCCCAAAGTCAGCCATGGCAAGGAGTATCTCGGCGGCAGCATCGGCAGCGGCACAAGTGCCCCCGGGCTGACCGATCCAGTATGGGTTTGGACACCCTCTATCGCACCATCAGGAATGGCTTTTTACAAGGGCGATATGTTCCCATTCTTGAATGGGCACCTGCTTGTCGGCTCATTAAAGTTCAAGCAGCTCTATTTAGTAGTTCTGGAAAACGGCTTGCCGGCGCGCGAATCTGTCATGATGGATGGCGCAATTGGCCGTGTCCGCGACGTAGCGATTGCGTATGACGGCAGTGTTCTTTTGCTGAGTGACGAAGAAGAAGGTGGGCTTTACCGCATCGCTGAGGCTGGGCAATAAATACGGCATATCACAAATTGCTGAACATGTGCCGGATAGCGCAAGATATAAGCTTTCACTCAATTTTTTGTCACCTGAAGCCAGTTCATGAGCCGATGCAACGAAAAGGAGATTGATACCATCATCATTGAAGCGTATTGAGACGCTATGACAAGAACATATGATTTAACAACTGGCTCGCTAGCAAAGCATTTTATGCGGCTGGCCGTTCCCGCTGCCATTGGAATGGTCTTTTCCACATTATACAATGTTGTTGACGTTTTTTTTGCCGGCATGGTTGGGACGGATGCACAGGCTGGCCTCGCCATTTCCTTCCAGGCCTTTTTCATATTTGTGACAATTGGGTTTGGCCTAAGCTCCGCGATGACAGCTCTTGTCGGCAATGCCATAGGTGCAAAAAAGACGACAGATGCCAGTATCATTGCAGCTCAAGGCATTGGCTTTGCAGTTGTAACGTCGGTCTTACTGATTGTTGCGGCGCGCTCTATCGGCCCTCATCTGCTAGCAATTATTTCCACTGAAGGAGCATACCGTGCGGCCGGAGAGGCCTATTTCATGATCTTAATTTCAAGCTTGCCCGGATTCATTATGGGTTATGGTCTAAACGGGATTTTACAAGCTCAAGGCGATACTGTTTCAATGCAATATGCGCTTATTGGGGCCTTTTTTGCCAATATTGGACTGAATCCATTGATGATGTTTGGTATTCCAGGCATTTGGGGTGGTTTGGGTTTTGATGGCATCGCCGCTGCAACGGTAATAAGTCAAACCGGCGTAATGGTTTATATCGGCGTCAGATTGCTGCGATCAGGTTTACTTGATGCTAAAGCCCGATATAACATATTACCAAATCTGACTTTATATCGTCAAATTCTGGCACAGCTGTTGCCAACAACATTCACAATGCTTGTTATGTTCACCGCCGGGTTCATTGTTCAATTTTATCTCAAAACATTCGGCACCCCAGCCGTAGCCGCCTATGGCGTTGCTTTGCGGGTAGAGCAGTTATTCTTGTTGCCTGTCTTTGGACTAACAGGTGCATTACTACCTATCGCGGCCCAAAATTTTGGTGCTCGCGAGTCGGAACGTGTACGCTTGGCCTTGCTGACTTGCTGGAAATTCGGCTGGGTTTTTATGTTTGTTGCATGCCCGTTATTGTATTTTTCCGCTCCACTTTTAATGCGCAGTTTCACCTCTGACCGTGCAGTCATTGACATTGGGGTAAGCTATCTACACGTCGATGTTTTTTTGCTGCCAATCTATATGATGCTATTTGCTATAAACTCGTTCCTGCAAGCCCTGAAAAAGCCCATATGGACCTTGCTTATCGGCATTTACCGGCAAGCTTTTGGCGTGGCTTTTTTTAGCTTTGTCTTTGTTCATATCTGGGGTTTTGGCGTGGTTGGTGTGTGGTATGGAATTGCCACCAGCGTTTTAACCGGCATGATACTATCCCTGTTTATTGCCCACCAAGTTGCGCAGCCACTTGTTGGTGGAATCTTTCGCGGGCCAGAAAAAAGAAAAGCCAACATCTAAACACAATCATCTTATTCGAGCTGTTATGAGCGATCAGTTTCGGCTTTACTGACAATAGCGGCAATTGCATCCACAGTGTCAACATCGCGCAAAACACCCGAATGATCGCATGTTACCAAATGTTGCGCAGCCTTATGGTCATTCAACAATTGTCGTCCACCATGATCACCGGCAAGGGTTATTAATTTGGGGAAAAAAGTTTTACCCCACAGCACCGGATTACCGCGCTGCCCCTCAAAGACGGGTATTGTAATATTGCGCACATGCCCCTCTTGACCAATATACGTGTCAAAAAGAGAATCCAGCAATGTAGATGGCAACAGTGGCATGTCGCCAAGCCCAATCATCGCATCAGTTATTTCATCATCAAGAGCTTCCACACCGACCCCCACTGATGATCCCTGCCCAGCAGCATGGTCAGGGTTAAAAACCAATTGCACTGGCAACCCCTCAAGTGCGGCCGCAACTTTATCCGCTTCATATCCAATCACTATAATGATCGAAGATAATGATGTGGCAACAAAGGCTTCAGCCGCATGCCAGACTAACGGCTTACCAGCAAAGAATGCCAGCAATTTGTTCAACGAGCCCATCCGGCGCGACGCACCAGCAGCGAGAATAATGCCCGCAACTTTTGCTTCTACTTGCGGGCTATCAAAGACCATGAAGATGCGCGTACATAAGGCTATTGCAGTCTTCATTCGGAAAGCTGGCCACCTTCATTGCAGCGCCCTACCGCGATAAGCGGCAACAAGTTCACCCAACACCGAAACCGCAATTTCAGCTGGTGTTTTTGCTCCAATATTTAGCCCTGCCGGCCCTTTAATCCTCGCCGTGTCTGCATCAGAAAACCCAGCCTCTGACAATCGTTCAAGGCGCGCCGCATGAGTGCGCCGACTGCCAAGACAGGCAATATAGAACAAGGGTTTGCCAAGCACCTGATGAAGAGCGGTATCATCGATCTTAGGATCATGAGTGAGAGCAACAAGAGATGTCTCCTCATCAAGGCCAATATCATCAAGCGCAATATCAGGCCACTCAAAGACCAACCTTATTCCTGGAAACCTCTCGGCGGTGGCAAAAGTGCGTCTTGGATCAATCACCGTAACATCAAAACCAGTTTGAATAGCCATTGAGGCGAGATGTTGGCTTATGTGAACCGCGCCGATGATTATTAACTGCGGTCGCGGAGGCTGCACAAACAAGAACTCATCACCCTCAAACTTACTTGCCTCGAACGCTTTCTCTGACTTTTTGGCATGCCCACCGTTAACGGGAAGGCGAAAACAAACCGTCTGTCGCCTCACAAGAGACTCCGCTCCACTAGTCAAAAGATGCGGAGGAAACCCCGCTTTGGACACGGCCATCACCAAAACTGAAATCTTACCACCGCAAGACAGCCCAACCTCCCAAGCTGCGGCATCAGCAACGCCAAAGTCTAGCCGCTGCGACCCGCCATTTTTGATCAATTCTTGAGCTGCATCAATAACCGCAGCCTCCACACATCCCCCTGATACCGATCCAGCAATCTGCATATCACCTCGAACCAGCATTAGGCTGCCAATTTGACGGGGTGACGAACCCCATGTGCTAATCACAAACGCCAGCGCAAGATCATGCCCAGCAGCGTGCCAGTTGGCTGCCAGCGCAAACAACTCATCATCTGCAGCCATCATCGCCATACCTTGAATGTCAGTTGGCTGATCACTCATAATTCAGGGCCTCCTTTTTTCTATCCAAAAGTTTGGATTCATGTTGTATTACCGTCATACATACTTGCACCCGAGAAACAATTTAGCTAATATGATAATTCCGAAATATAGTATTTTCTTACAAGATTTTCTTGTTTTTTGCTTTGGTTATTTGATACTAAAAAAATAAAGGGAAGACGGAGACAAAATTGACGAATATATCAATGAACGTAAATGGAAACGGCTTAACTCATGAAGTGCCAGATAATACGTTGTTGGTTACGTTCCTGCGCGAAACATTGGGACTAACTGGCACCCATGTTGGCTGTGACACCAGCCAGTGCGGGGCCTGTATTGTTCACCTCAATGGCGAGTCCGTAAAATCTTGCAGTCTTTTTGCCGCACAGGTTGACGGGGCTGAAGTTACAACCATCGAAGGTATTGCAAATGGCGATAAGTTGCACCCCATGCAGCTAGCGTTTCATGAAAATCACGGTTTACAGTGCGGGTTTTGCACTCCCGGTATGGTGATGAGCGCAATCGAGCTTGTCACCAAAAATAAAGACCTGACTGAGCGGGAAATACGTGAAGGCCTCGAGGGTAACATTTGCCGATGTACTGGCTACCACAATATAGTCAAATCAATACAAGATGCTGCTGTTAAAATGAGCTGACAAAAGAAACGCCAGCAACTTAGGGAACAAAAATGTACTCAACAAAATATGTGAAAGCCAAAGATTTAAGTATAGCTGCCAGCATTGTTACAGATGCCGAAGATGGAAAATTTTTGGCCGGTGGAATGACATTGATTCCCACAATGAAGCAGCGGTTAGCCAGTCCCGACTGTCTTGTTGATTTAGCAGGTTGTGGATTAACTGGTATTGAGGATGAGGGCGCAACAATCCGCATTGGTGCTATGTCACGCCATGTTGATGTTGCTGAGTCCGCAGTCATTCAAAGGGAGATACCGGCGATCGCTGGTTTGGCATCACAAATTGGCGACAGGCAGGTGCGTAATCGTGGCACAATTGGTGGGTCACTTGCTAATAACGATCCCTCTGCCTGTTATCCATCTGCCCTGCTAGGGCTTGGCGGGACCATCCATACACAGAACCGATCAATCGTCGCGGAAGATTTCTTGACCGGTATGTTTGAAACCGACTTAGACGAAGAAGAAATTATCATTGCGATAAGCTTTCCAAAACCTGATAAGGCAGCCTACGTGAAATTTCCGAACCCGGCGTCACGTTATGCTATGGTTGGCGTGTTTGTTGCAAAATTTCCTGATGAGGTCAGAGTTGCTGTCACCGGCGCTGGCGAAGATGGTGTTTTTCGTGCTAGCAATCTTGAAGCGGCTCTTAACGAGAATTTCAACGCTGAAGCGATTGTAGATGGTTCAGTCTCCTCTGATGATCTTATGAGCGACATTCACGCGTCGGCAGAATACCGGGCGCACTTGATTGGTGAGATGACTCGCCGAGCGGTAGTTGCCTGTGAGTAACTTTGGAGATACTTTTTGGCTTTATTAGAGGTTGTTAAGCGCGAGCTCGCACCAAATGGCATATTGCGGGCTGGAATTAATCTTAGTAACTTCCTACTTGTCTCTAGCAGGGGGCCTGATGGGACGCCCGAGGGAATTTCACCTGACATTGCGAGGCGCGTTGCCAACGCTGTTGACCTGCCTCTTGAGTTTGTAACTTTCGAACGGCCCGGCATATTAGCCGATGCAGCCGGCAAAAATGTATGGGATATTGGCAATATCGCCTATGAAGTTGAACGGTCGCAGACCATAGATTTTAGTGACCCGTATGTCCTAATTGAAGCCAATTTTCTTGTTCGCCAAAATGCTAATCTTCATAAAAATTGTGATGTTGATCAGCAAGGCGTGAGCATCGGCGTGTCGGAACGCAGCGCTTATGATCTCTGGCTCAGTGATAATTTCAAATCAGCCAAAATCGTAAGAGCCCCATCCATCCAGGCGTCCCATGCCCTATTTTGGGACAACAAAGTTGATGTGCTGGCAAGCTTAAAGCCGAAGCTCATTGAGGAGATCGACAATCTCGAGGGTGTTAGGCTTATTGAAAAGCCTTTTACTGCGGTCAAACAATCGATTGGGCTACCTAAGGGAAGTCAGAACTCCGTTGCTTATATAAATCAGGTAATCAGGAGTTCGATCCAAGAAGGTTGGCTACTAGACCGGCTAAATTATCACGGTATGGCATCTAGGCTCGGCATTCCTCTCTATTAATTTGGTTGTGCGACATGTTCCTTCTGATGAAAAATCCCTCTGTGTTTCCACCACATTTGAACGGTTAACAATGTCTTAAATTTATGGAGTTTCAATTTAATGGCCACTCAGCCCCCATATAACGATCTTCATCTCCACGTAGTGGCATTGCGTCAGAATAACCTTCTGATTGAAGTTGATCGTCCAATAAATAAGGACAGTGAGATGCATCCACTGGTGCGTTGGCAATTTATTGGCGGCATGAAAGAAAATGAGCGCAAGGCGTTTTTGTTTACCAATATACACGATGGCAAAGGGCGCAAATATGAAATGCCAGTTCTTGTGGGAGGCTTGGCGGCTAACCGGCAGATATACAGTGTTGGAATGGGATGCGCAGTTAATGATATGCAAAAGAAATGGGATGAGGCTATGAAAAATCCAATAATCCCAAAGGTTGTAGATGATGCCCCTTGTCAGGAAATGATTGAAAAGGGTGCCATTCTATCAAAAGAAGGTTATGGCTTAGATGCATTACCAATACCAGTGTCAACACCAGGGTTCGATAGCGCCCCAACTTTAAGCGCTGGAAACGTTATCACAAAAGATCCCAAAACCGGGGTGCCAAACATGGGTACATACCGTTGTGCACTGAAGGCACCGGATCGCGTTGTCGTGCGCATGGCAACACGCGTTGGTGGAGCTGGTGGCTACCAGCATTATCAAAAATGTCAGGCAATGGGTATTAAAGAAATGCCAGTTGCCATTGTTCTTGGCTGTCCACCATATGTTGCCTTTATGGGACCTCAGAAACTACCACTTGGTGTTGACGAATTTACCGTTGCTGGCGGCCTTGCAGGAAAGCCCATCAATGTGGTCACTGGCAAAACAGTTGATTTGACGGTGCCAGCTGAGGCAGAGATTGTGATTGAGGGTTTTATTGACACGACCAAGGTTGAGCCGGAGGGGCCATTTGGCGAGTCGCATGGACACATAGCGCTTGAGGAATACAATATGCCCATGCGGGTTACGGCAATAACACACAGAAAAAATGCAATAATTCCCTCATATATCAGTCAAGTTGCCCCGAGCGAGTCAAGCGTGATAAAGCGAGTCGCATATGAGCCCCTTTTCCTTCGCCATTTACGAAATGATAATAATATCAAGGGGGTGAAGAAGGTCTCACTGCATGAGCCATTAACAGGATTATTGCGGGTTACTGTGGTGACATGCGAGGAAGGCATGCCGCATAGCGAAGTATGGCGTGCGCTTTACAGTGCAGCATTTTTTAAGGGCGACTGCAGCAAAATCACTATTGCCGTAAATGAGGATATTGATGCTGATAACGCGGATGCATTGCTTTGGGCAATGTCTTACCGGACAAACCCCGTTAAAGATATAAAAACGCTAGATTATCGTGGGCAGGGTCATGGACCAAAACGTGAGCATGGCGGTGAGGAGGACTCAACTTTGCTTATTAATGCGACAATGAAGTCACCAATGCCTCCCTTAGCACTTCCTGGAAAGGAACACATGTCCCGCGCCAAGGAAATCTGGGACGAAATGGGACTTCCAAAACTGAATGTACAGATGCCGTGGCATGGTTATTCTCTCGGTGCTTGGCACAAAATCTGGGATGAAGCTGGTCACCGTGCTGCAACTGGAGACTATTTAGAAAATGGTCGTATTTCCAAATCACTGTCCGTCGTGGGCTTAAAACCTGAAACCAAGCTTGATCCAGACAGCGGCAAACCATTCAAATCTTGATTCATTGCTTATCATATTTGATGGCGTCCCATAATTAACAGTGGACTGTACCCGCAAACCTTAGACACATTAGCATCGTAGATTGGATGGCGCTAAGCTCTCTCAGCCTCTTGGTCAAGAATTGCATTGGCAATAAGTTGAATATTTTTCATATGTTCTGGCGTCAAAACTGTTTTACTTTGAGCATCAACTACCATTGTTAAAACAGCTGTCAAGTTAGAGAGGTTGGGTTGGATATCGCTTGGGGGCACTTGCACCGTAGCGTCCTCCATCATATTTAATTGGATCTTTTCAGCAGATAGCTCAGCTGCTTTAACACTCTGACGTAGCGCTTCCCCTTTATCAATCTGTACCGGATAGGACCCCGATTTTAATTTTTGACGAACCACTCGTAAGGACTGAACAACATCACGTTGCCAAGGACTTGTCTGCTTTTGCAAAGCGCTGAGTATTGCGGGATCAAAACATTTACCGTTAACCACCAAAAAACCAGCACAAAAAAGCAAAGGAACATCAACATCACAAGATTCTTGCAAAAACAAGCAAGCAGCCGATACGCCGTTTTTTTGATAAATGGAAACCGCAAAATTCCACAAACTAGATTGTGACACCTCTTTGTTATCAACTATGTTTACACTCATTTTCCACCTGCCAAAAATATGATGTAAATAAATCTAAAAACTTCTTGATGTTAGGGTCTAAATCCAAGAGTGTCACTCTGAGAGATGGGTAATTTTGTTTTGGCCCGGAAGATAAAGACCGTATTTATTCTTTCAAGGATACCATGATGTGACCTTTCTTTTTGGTCTATATCCGGAGAATTGGCTTTGTCTCAATTGTAAGTTAATATTTAAAGCAATCTGACAACCTGGACGAAAATTCAAATTGCCATATATAACATGAAGTTATCTAATTGATATTGAAGCACACCCTTCTTGAGATTTAGAATTTTGGTAAACAACGGATTAAGGTTCTCAATAAACTCATAAATCAACAATAGTAAATTTGATTAGCTAGACAGGGAGCAGACCATGCACAGATCCTACCGCCGTGTTGTGACTGGCCATGACAAAAATGGCGCTGCAATCATTGAAAGTGATCAGATTGCCACTCAGACCTTGGAACGACCAAACCGACCAGGCGTAAGACTGACAAACTTCTGGATAACAGATCAAACACCAGCTGAATATGACGGACCAACTGAAACCTGCCTGGGTCCACTAACTCTTAAACCACCGGCACGGGGTTCAGTATTCCGTTGTGTTGAATTCATGCCTGAAGATCCAGAAGTAATGGCGCAATTATCGAGTGAGGATGGGGCTGCTGCCTTTGCGGAAATGGCCGCCGGTGATAATATTGTCCGAGGGGGTAGACACCCATGGATGCATCGGACAGACTCAGTAGATTACGGCATCGTCCTAAACGGAGAAATTTGGATGTTGATGGATAGTGAGAAGAATGATGTTTTATTAAAAGCCGGTGATGTTGTTGTTCAGCGCGGAACAAATCACGCATGGGCAAACCGAGGGACTGAACCTTGTACTATTATGTTTGTTCTTATAGATGGAGTAAAATCAAGTGGTGAGGGCAAAGGGATACCTCTTCGCAATGGCAACTGAATAACACATCAATTCAATTTTCTAAATTAATGGCTGTAAATATGCTTGCTTTAAAGACCCTAGAATTTGTTATGGCTAACACAGGTAGTTTGTAATGAAACCTGTGAATTTTGATTATGAACGACCGAGGACGATTGATGAGGCGTGTGAACTCCTTGCCAGCAATAGTAATGCACGCATTTTAGCTGGTGGGCAGTCATTGATACCAATGTTATCGATGCGCCTTTCGAGACCGTCTCTTCTGATTGATATTGCCCACATTGAAGACTTAGGTGAAATTGTGGCGACCGACACTCATATTGAAATTGGCGCTATGGTAAGACAGGCCGTCGCGAAGAACACCATAATGATACAAGAATATATTCCACTTCTTTCAAAGGCGCTTCAGCATGTTGGTCATCCGCCGACGCGGGCACGTGGCACTGTTGGCGGCTCGATTGCCCACGCAGATCCGTCTGCTGAAATTGCTCTTATTGCTGTCACACTGGGAGCGGAAATTACATACCGAGTTGGTGGCGATGACCATATGTTCGATGCAACTGAATTCTTTATTGGCCCAATGCTTACTGTTGCTCCGCCTGATGGCTGTTTGGTAAAAGTTGGTTTTCCAAAGACCTCAAAAATTTGTGGCACGGGCTTTTACGAGGTGGCGCCGCGCAGAAGCGATTATGCGCTTGCATCCGCGGCGGCTCAAATTAATTTTGACTCAAAGGGAGCAGCAAAAACCATCCGTGTTGGCGTGGGATCTATTGGAGATTTTCCTGAGCGACTTGATGTTGATAACTTATTGAAAACAGATCTAAATGATGAGTCGATCGTTGCGACGGTTAAGACCGCAATAACTGAAATTGAGACCGTTGACGATCTCCATGCCAGTGCGGAATATCGTAAGCGAGTTGCCGCGCATTTGGCTGTCAAAGCTCTGCAGACCGCGCGAGATGAAGTCAGAGAGGCTCCAGTAAAATGATCCAAGTTTCGATAGAGGTTAATGACAAGACAGTTACCGCTGAAGTAGAACCGCGCCTCACACTCCTGGACTTCATCAGGGATGTTGCTGGCCTTAAGGGCACGCACGCTGGATGTGAGCATGGTGTTTGCGGTGCATGCACCGTTTTAGTTGAAGGCAATGCAATCCGATCATGCCTTGTGCTTGCAGTGCAGGCTGATGAACAAGAGGTAATCAGCATAGAGGGCGTTGGCGGCGATCTAGGACGTTCTGGCGAGCTCAGCATTGTGCAAGACGCCTTTTGCGAGGCGCACGGCCTTCAATGCGGTTATTGCACACCGGGAATGGTGCTCGCGGCCGAGGCGTTACTTGCTGACACGCCGAATCCAACCGAGGGTGATGTACGCGAGGCCATTTCAGGCAACATTTGCCGTTGCACTGGCTATGTGCAGATTGTCGAAGCAGTAATGTTGGCAGCAGATCGTCTTGCGAACCGCAATTATAAAAGCAAACCAGGCCAACCTTACGACCAGACGCTGGGCTGAGGTAAAAAATGGTCGAAAAAAAATACAAGTTCATCTCTCAACCGCGCCACCCAACAGAGAATCGGCGCTTTGTTGCTGGCCGTGGTAACTTTGTTGCAGACATAGACCGCCCCGAAATGTTGCACGTAGCACCTCTGTCATCGCACTACCCAGCTGCTATTATCAACAATATCGACATATCGGAAGCAATGATGATGGACGGCGTCATTGACGTAATTACTGGTGCTGAAATTGGAGCTGCCATTCAACCATTAATGAACGGTCTTGACACACCGAAGGTTCAACGCTTTCCGCTCGCGGTCAACCGTGTGAGGTACGCTGGTGAATGGGTCTGCGCGGTAGTGGCTGAGAGCCGTGCAATTGCCGAAGATGCGCTGGAAAAGATTCTCATCGATGCTACTCCACAACCATTTGTCTTGGATGCTGAAGAGGCTCTTCTTCCATCCAGCCCGCCGGTTCATCCCGAACACGGCAGCAATGTATTACTTGATAGACAATTTGTCTGGGGCGAGGTTGATGATGATTTTGCCAAAGCCAAACATAGCCTTTCATTTAGTGTAACCTGGGGGCGTAATTCGACGGTTCCAATCGAGACGTTTGGTGTTGTTGCGGAATGGAATGGCTGGGATCAAATCCTTGACGTATGGGCGTCAGTTCAAATGCCAAAATACTCAGACCAGATCGCGCGCTGCCTGAACCTTCCCGGCAATGCTGTGCGAGTTCATTACGATGTCGATGTTGGCGGTAGTTATGGAGTTAAACGCGGCATCAAACATGCAACTTTGATTGGCTATATTGCGCGCAAGCTTGGACGGCCTATTCGCTTCATTGAGGATCGGTTAGAAAATATGCGAGCCGGTGATGCTCATGGACCAGAACGGAAATTTAATGTAGAGGTCGCGTTCGAGTCTGATGGGAGTGTGCGATCAATGAAAATGCGAGCACTCGATAATGCTGGCGCTTATGCCGGACGTGCACCATTCCAGCTTGGCAAGCCAATCAGTGCGATTGTTGGACCCTATCAGATCAATTCGGTTTCCTATCATGCAATTTCAGTCACCTCCAACAAAACTGTCCAAGAAGCAGTTCGTGGATTCGGCCAGGCACCAACGAATTACGCAATCGAAACAGCAATGGATCGAGTTGCTTCCTTTTTAAAAATGGATCGGCTCGCTTTACGTCAGCGTAATTTGATCCAAAGTGACCAATTCCCCTATTTGATTCCGAGCGGAAGCACATACGACAGTGGTGACTATCACGCGGTGATTGAGAAAGTACTGACCGCTGCGGATTATCCGACACTTCTTGCCAACAGAGACCATCTACGTGACGAAGGTATGATGGCAGGCATCGGCATTGCGGCTTGCCTCGAGCCAAGTGGAGGAAACTCCTCGTTCGAGCCCTTACTTAATGAGTCGAACAAAACTTCGACTTGGATGGAGTCTTGTCAAATAAATGTTGATGGACTTGGACATTTGACTGCACGAATTCATACTACCTCATCGGGACAGGGACATGAAACACTGGTATCAACTGTACTTGGCGAGGTCTTAGAAATTGACCCGTCTAGCATTCGTATAACCCGACCGAACTCATTAGAAAGTCTGCCTGGAAACTCGCCTGTCGGCAGTCGGATGGCAATTATGCTCGGTGGTGCGGCAGCGCGGAGCGCAGAAAAATTAAAAGCAAAATTGATTAAGATCGCGGCGCATAGCCTTGGCATTGACGCAGAAAAACTAACCTATGCCGGAGGGAACGTTTTAGCACCCGATGGACGGAAGCATACATGGCAGGATGCAGTTGAGCTTGCTCATCGACAGTTCCATAATTTGCCGGAAGGCATGGATCCAGGTTTGGCGGCGTTCGACATCATGCAAGTGCCAACGGGAAATGCGCTACCAGTGGATGGAAAGGTACACATGTATCCATGCTATTCATTTGAGTTTCATCTGGTTTTGCTGGCTTTTGATCCAGTAATTGGTCGGCCAGAAATTCATTCTTATACGGTTGGGCATGATTGCGGCACTGTTATCAATCCTGCAATCGTCAGCGGCATGACTTATGGCGGTATTGCCCATGGAATTGGCGCTGCATTACTAGAGGAGTTCGCCTATGATCCCAACGGCCAGTTAATGACACAAAGCTTTCTTGATTATCTGATGCCATCATCACACGAAGTACCACCAATTAAGATCGTCAAACATTGTACCCCCTCGCCACATACGGTTTTTGGGCAAAAAGGATCCGGCGAAAGTGGATACCTGGGGTCCCCAGCCGCAATATCGAGTGCAATCAATGACGCTGTTTCTGCGTTAGATATACGTTTCGAAAAACTGCCAATCCGAATGAGCGCAATTAGTGATGCAATTGCCAACAAGTCAGCATAGTTTTGTTCCCCATCAAGTAGGAAACAACTGGTAACATGATTATAGACAGCCACGCGCATTTTGTCCCACCACGTCTTCTTGACGCTATCCGCGATATGAATTCGCAGTTCCCATCAATTGAGTTGATAAAAGGCGGCGAAAATAGTTTTGGCTTTTCCTTTGCCGGCCATCAGTCAACGCGTCCGGTGAGTAAACTGCTGTCCGATACTGATGGCCGGCTTGACTGGATGAACACGAACGGAATTGATATGCAAGTCATTGGCGGCTGGCTTGACATGTTTGGCTATGAGATACCGGCTGATGAGGGGCAACGCTGGTCAAATTTAATCAACCATCACTTAAAAGAGTTTTGTGCTGAAAACCCTCGCTTTTTGCCGCTTGCAAGTTTGCCCATGCAAGATGGCAAGGTTGCTGCAAAAGTTTTGGACTTTGCGCACTCTAGCGGGTTTAGGGGGGCAATGATAGGAACGCAGCCAAAGGGCAAGGGTGGAACGCTCGATGATCCAGATCTACAGCCATTTTGGGAGTCAGCACATCGTAACAGTTCAATTCTGTTTATTCATCCAATGTTTAATTCTGGTGATGAGCGAGTGAATGATTATGGGATGAATAATGCGATCGGCCGCATAACTGACACCCTGATTGCAATCTCACGTGTTATCTACTCAGGGCATGTTGCGACCTATCATAATGCCAAAATCATTATAGGTATTGGTGGGGCAGCATTGCCCTTTGTTATTGGCCGGATGATGCGCAATTATGAATTACACAAAGACCGCCTTGCTGATCCATCTGAGGCGTTATCACTTCTCTATTACGATACTTTAGTCCACGATGCGCCTGCACTGGAATTGTTGATTCGAACAGTCGGCGTCAATAGGATTATGCTTGGCTCAGATATGCCATTCCCAATCGGTGATGCTACGCCGCGCAATATTCTTGATCAAATTGGTTTAACCATCGCTGATCGCGCCAAGGTCGAAACCGATGTCGCAAAGAAACTTTTTGGCCTTTGACAGATCAATTATGAAAAAGAGCAATTACCAATGAACTTAAATTTAGTTGGCACACAATCCATCCAAACAAGCCCTCTAAAGCTATGGGAATCAGTGATTGATCCGGCAGTCCTGCAGCGATCAATCCCAGGTTGTATAAGCATGGATGAAACGGGCCCTGGGGAATACGCTATCACGCTAGAATTAAAAGTCGCGGCCGTTGGCGGGAACTTTAACGGCAGTATTAAACTATCAGAGATGGACCCACCGAACGGCTGCTTTATCAATGTTTCAGGAAGTGGAACACTTGGATCTGGCACGGGCACCGCCCGTGTTACTATTATCGAAAATGAGGATAGCTCAGCAGATATTAAATATGAAGCAGCTGGTGAGGTCAGCGGCCTTGTTGCTGGTGTTGGGCAAAGAGTTCTGTTGGGTGTTGCCAAACATCTTGTCCGTCAGTTTTTTTCAACGCTGAAAAAAGAGTTTGACGCAAATTAGCGTTAAAATTGGAACCATACAATCGGACTGCGGTTGTTACGATTTGCAAGTCGGTAAATCTGTAAAAGACATCCATTGAAAATTTTGGCTCACGGAGAAGGGGATTTAAGTGTTTCTGCGATCTTTTCCGCCATCATATAAACACAAGCATTTATATTGCCTGACACGGTTTGCGGAAAAGCAGACGCATCAACAACCAAAAGATTATCAAAGCCACGTAAACGCAAATCAGTGGTAAGAGGATCGCTCTCGTCTGGTCCCATTCGGCACGTTCCACATGGGTGATGTGCGGTGACTGCGGTCTGTCTAATCCAATCAATCCTTTGTTCACGTTTAGATGGAATGGGGCTTTTGCTATCCTTTCGAAAGGGTCCCAATGCGTTATCATCAGCCAAAGTTAGCGCAATATCGACTCCTTCCAATAAGCGTTCCATATCATCAGTTGTCTGGAGATAGTGGCCATCAATTCTTGGTGCGTTCAGCGGGTCGGTGTTCACGGCTTCCACGGTACCATGACTAGTTGGGTGAAGCAAAACGGGGCGAATGCCAAAACCATCTTCATATCCTGACGATATTATTGGCCACCATGGCGTCGCATGTTTTGGCGCGCCTCTGAAAAGAAATTGTATATCCGGCGAAGCATTGCTGCTTTCTAGCCTCACAAATCCATGCATTGCACCAGGTAATCTGGTTGCTGCCCCTCTACCAAAAAGTGCTGCCATCGGAAATTGAAATAATAGACGATCGAGCCTCATTTGGCGATGAAACTCTCCCTTTTGACTTCGCCGAAAGTTGATTTGCACAGCTATGTGATCACGGTAATTTCGACCAACACCCTCGGATTTGAGTTGCAGTGGAAGCCCTGCCTGACGAAGGACTTTCTCTGGACCAATGCCAGAGTGCATCAAAATATGCGGTGTATGGAAGGCCCCGCCTGACAAAATTAATGTGCCATCAATCAATAGGCTTTTTTGGCAATGGTTACGACCAACAATGACGTCAATCTGCTGTGCGCGATTACCAAAAAAGTTGATCCGTGTCACTTGTGCTTGCGTCAGAATACAGAGGTTTGGCCGATTTTGTTGCCCTTCAAGATAGGCACTTGATGCAGTCACTCTGTAACCATTGCCGATGGTTTGCTGGCTACGCGCAAAACCCTCGAGCGGAACGCCATGTGGCAGAGCGTTATAATCTTCAATCACCTTGTGACCGCATGATTTCGCCGCCTCAAACCATGCCTCATATAATGGATCCGCGGATTGTGCTGGTGACACATAAATTGGGCCACCACAGCCGCGGTGATCTGTTGGGGGTCCAATCCAATTTTCACTTTTCCTAAAAAATGGCGCCACTTCATCATACGACCAGCCATCACAACCGGCGTCACGCCATCCATCATAATCTGCCGGCGCGCCCCTAACATGTGACATTGCATTGATTGCTGAGGATCCGCCGAGAACTTTGCCTCGCATTAACTCAATTTTTCTTTGATTAAGGCTTGGCGTCTCTGTGCTATTTAACTGCCAGTCAAATAGGCGTTGCTTCCAGATGATACCAACACCGGTTGGGACACGAATTAAGGGGTGTCGACTATATGCGCCACTCTCGACCAGCAGGACCTTGCAGGCATTATCCTCTGACAGCCGAGATGCCAGAACACAGCCAGCAGATCCTCCCCCAACAATAACAAAATCAAAAGCTAATTCCGGCAGATTTTCTATGTTGCTGATCAGCGGCATTTGTTTTATCTCTGACCTATATTCCGTAATCTATACAATTTGTTTATACAGTTTTAGATCAAGAAAATCCCCTGCCGAGCTTATAGGTGTTGCACTACCCCCATATTTCGATCGCAGTTCGATAACCTTTTCCATACCCTTATCAAGCAAATTTGCCAACGGAGTTAGGCCAGATTTTGGTGAGGTAAGACTACGCATGACAGCAGTCATTGCTTTGGGCTTGATTTGCGGCATGCGCGAGCTAAGAATAGACTCCGCTCCTTCGCGATTAGCTGGATCGAGAACCCAACCAAGCCCATTAAGATAGGCACCAATAAAAGCCTCAACCTTTTCTGGTTCATTTTGCAGCGTTTTTCTTGTTGTGGCAATCACACCACCCTGATATTCGGCATACATATCAGTTGATTTTGCAATGACATTGAAGCCACCAAATTGTGCGATACTGGTGAAGGGTTCAATCAATAAAGTGGCTGCATGGGTACCATCCTGAACAGATTGCCAACGCTGAGGTGTTGCTCCAACTGCTACGAACTCAACATCACTCTGACCCAAACCTGCTGCTTCAAGCATATCAAAAAGAACAAATGCAAAGCCAGTTGTAAGTGCATCCAGCGCAATGGTTTTTCCGGCAAGGTCGGCAACGGTTTTAATTTCAGGTGCTACGATTAAACTAAGCTCAAGCTGAGTTGCCCCCATGATAACGACATAGTCAGGGCTTGTGCCAGCCTTTGCAGCGCCCTGACCCGAACCATAAGCAACAACATTATCAAACGCGGTACAGATTATATCAAAGTTTCCGGCTGCGGTTTGTTCGGCTTGGTAGACCGAGCTTGGTGTCAATTCCAAATCAACATCAAATCCACGCTGCAAAAACTGGCCATGCTCAATGGCGGCGAATGTTGGCAAGTTAGGGGCGCCAGGAAACGCGATGACTTGAAGTTGAGGTTTTGACATTGTGGAGCTACCCTTCGAGAAATTTTTACTTGGTTACTGTAAAATGTTAGGTTGAATATTATAATTAACTTTTTGTAAATGCATTAATGGTTTGACAATGAACTATTTTGGATTGCCGCCCAAACCCGTTGCGGTGTTAGCGGCATGGCAATGTCCTCGACACCAAACTCAGCAAGTGCATCAACTACCGCATTTACAATTGTTGCCAACGCAGGTGTAGTTCCTCCCTCACCGCCAGCCTTGATACCAAGTGGATTGGTTGGTGATAGAACTTCGGCGATTTCTGTTTTAAAACTGGGAAAATCAGCCGCCCGCGAAATCCCATAATCCATGAGCGAACCGGTAACTGGCTGACCAGAGTTGTGGTCGACAAAGCAATGCTCAAACAAAGCCTGACCTGCACCCTGCACAATACCACCATGGGTTTGGCCATGAACAATTAATGGGTTGATACAGCGGCCAACGTCGTCGACTGTACTATATCTGGTCACTTTTGTGGTGCCTGTTCTTGGGTCTATCTCAACCTCGCAGATGGCCGTCCCATTTGGGTAGACGGGTGTATGCATTTCATTCTTGCGCACTACCTTTAATGGCCCATGACTATCCACTGTGCGAACAGCTATATCACTAAACTTGAATTGGTGGTTAGTTGACCGAGCGATAAAAACACCGTCAAAAAACTCGATCTCATCACTTGGACAGTCAATAAGGCTGACGAGTCGATTTTGACATTCTGCAATTAAATCGTCACAAGCAAGTCCAATCACCGTCGCCGCATGACGCATTGATCGGCCGGAGTGCGAACCCCCACCAACAGAGACAATTTTAGTATCACCCAGAATAATATTGATATTTTTCACATCAATTCCTGTTAGATCAGCAGCAACTTGTGCAAAGCTAGTTTCGTGACCTTGACCACTGGGCTGTGTTCCAATTACCAGATCAACATTACCATCAATATTAACCGTAATTTCAGCCTGCTCGCGTGGAGAGCCAATTGATGACTCCACATAATTGGCAAATCCCCGCCCGAGCAGAAAACCTTTTTTGACGGCTGCTTTTTTTCGCGCGTCAAATCCATTCCAATCGGCCAAACGCAGGGCCCTATCCATATTAATTTCATATTCACCACTATCATAACGTGAGCCGATAGCATTAACATATGGCATTGCTAGGGGTGGGATCAGATTTTTACGCCGTAATTCTAACGCGTCAACACCAAGTCGGCGCGCTGCAATTTCAATAATACGTTCGATTGCATAGGTGACTTCAGGTCGCCCAGAGCTGCGATATGCCTGTGTTGACATGGTATTCGTAAAGACAGCGCGCGCTCGTAACATAGCCGCTGGAATATCATAAGAACCGGTGATTAACCCCGAACCCTTACCAAGAGGAGATAATGAAACACAATGCGCTCCAACATTCGAAATATTGTCGCACTTTAAAGCCAAAAATTTGCCATCAGCATTAAGCGCAAGGGCGATATGCGTGACCAAATCTCGTCCTTGATAATCTGATAGAAATGACTCACTCCGTGTAGCTGTGAATTTGACTGGCCGGTTTATTCTTCGTGACGCAAATAAAACTAAACCAAATTCAACATAAACACGGTTCCTTGTACCAAAATTACCCCCAACATCCGGCGAAATCACTCGAATGTCAGAAGCATCAATTCGAAGCACAGCGGCAATTTCGCTTTGTTGTCGCACGGCACCGCCACTTCCCGCAATCAGGGTAAATTTACCTGTATCAGAATCATAGCAACCTAGTGCGCTCCGTGGCTCCATGGTCACGCCGGTTACCCGTTGGATATGAAATTCATGTTCGAAAATATGTACTGCGCTTGCAAAGGCCTTTTCTGTTAACACCTCATCACCAAACTGCGTATCAATCAGAACATTTTTCTCAATATGCTCATGTAATTGCGGGGCATCCGGCAAGATGGCGTCTTTTGACTCAGTAATGTGAGGCAAGACAGCATAATCAACAATTACAGCCTCAACCGCATCCAGGGCTTGTTGCAAACTCTCAGCAACAACCATCGCGACTGCCTCGCCTACGTAGCGGACACGATCCTCTGGCAAAAGATAGTGCGCATCAACAGTAGGATGCGTGCCATCTGGTGCGCGAAGCTTTAAATCATAGTTAGTACTGGGAACAGGATTATGCGGTATCGGCCCAAGGTGTGCTTTTTGAATATCTGCGCTTGTTATTACCGCCAAAACTCCAGGCATCGAGAGCGCTTTATTTGCGTCAATACCATTTATCAGCGCATGTGGATAAGGCGAGCGAACCATCGAAGCAAAACTTTGATTAGGCATGGTAAAATCATCGGTGAATCTTCCCGCGCCAGTTAGCAGCCGTTGATCCTCTTTTCGCTTAATCGGTTGTCCGATATTTGTGACGATGGTCTCGTCAAAACTTTTTACGACAGCCGTTTCCTCGGGCAGTGGAACAACAGATTCACCCATGTAAAGTGACCCTTTACTAAATTTTAAATACTCTTAAACGCTCGCATCAGGTATTGGTCTTTTGCCATTCATCGGAAAAGTTTTAAGATGAAAGCCGTTGGTTGGTTGTGCCTAGAGCTTATTGCCATTTGCATCTTTTTTTAGGATTAAGATTTATTGTATTAATGTATGACAATGACGCTGTTTTGTCTATACTTGAGACAGCCAATTTAAAAATTTGGCAAGGCCTTTTGTAGACATTTCCCGAGAGATTACGTAATGACCAAAATTGGACGTTCCCAGCTTCGATTCGAGGATGACCGCTTTTTACGAGGTCAAGGTGAATATACGGATGATATTAGGCAGCACGACGACGCGACCTTGGTTTTTGTTAGGTCACCGCATGCAGCAGCTAAAATCGTAAAAATTGACTTGGATGAAGCCAAAGCTATTGATGGTGTGATCGCCATTTTTGGCTGGGACGAAATGAAAGCCGGGAATGCTAGTTCCTTTAAGCCTCGTGCAAAGTTTCCAGGCCCCAACAATGGAGCGATGCGAATTCCACCTTTTACACCGTTAGCCGATGGCTTTGTAAGATATTGCGGCGAACCAATTTTAGGAATTATCGCGATAGACAAAGCGAGCGCTGATTTAGCTCTTGAGGCGGTTAGTATTCTTTTTGAAACGAGCGTGGCAGTAATCGATGTCGCAAATGCTATTTCCAGTGGTGCGGCATGTGTTTGGGACATTTATCCGGATAATCGTTGCTTTCATTTTGAAAAAGGCGACTCACATAAAGTCAAAGAAGAAAACGCAAACGCAGCGCACGTTATTAAACATCAGTTGACCATTTCTCGGGTGACTGCCGCCGCATTGGAACCGCGCGCGATCCGTGCAAGCTTTGACAATGCATCAGGTAAATACAGGCTTGAGGTTGGCACCCAAACCCCAAACCGTATCCGACCCGATCTTGCAATAGCCTTGGGAATAGAACCTGACACAATTGAAATTATTGCCCAAGATTGCGGCGGCTCTTTCGGCATGAAAAACACCGCATTCCCTGAATATGCAGTCGGTCTATGGGCGGCGCGGCAGTACGGACTCTCTTTGTGTTGGCGAGCATCCCGATTAGACTCGTTTCTTGGTGATACCCATGCGCGGGAGCAAATAGCAGATGTTAAACTTGGGCTTAACGAAGCGGGTATGTTTCTAGGTCTTGATGTCCAGATTACGGCAAATCTTGGTGCTCATATTGGGCCATCTACCATCCATCCTGTGGTCAGTAACATTGGCGGCATAATCGGTGTGTACAATATTCCAGCCAGCTATGTGAGAGTCGAAGGTGTTTTTAGCAACACGCAAAACGTATCGCCCTATCGGGGTGCTGGGCGCCCGGAGGCAACTTACATCATCGAACGCGTAATCGACATTGCCGCTGAAGAGCTGGGTTTTGATAAAGTTGAGTTGCGTCGCCGAAACATGATTCAGCCAGCACAGATGCCTTTTAATACCGGGCTTGTGTTCACCTACGACAGTGGCAATTTTCCCCATCTCCTCGACACTGCCTTAGATGCAGCGGATTGGACTGAGTTTGGCTGTCGCCAAAAAGCTAGCAAATTACGTGGTAGATTACGTGGTTTTGGAATTGCGAATCCGATAGAGATCGCAGGTGGGCCGGAACGAAAACCACACTCCGAATTTGCGCGTGTAACCGTGTCACCAGAGGGAAACGTTGCATTGGTAAGTGGGTCATCAGATTCCGGGCAAGGCCATGCTACCGTTTTCGCCCAGATCCTATCCTCCCAGCTTGGACTTGACCCTTCATCTGTTTCCCTAATCGCCGGCGATACACGTGAGGCACCGAATGGCACTGGCACGTTCGGATCTAGAACCGTCTCTGCAGCTGGAACATCAATTGTCAAATGTGCAGAAAGCCTCGTACAAACCATGCAAAGCTCAGCAGCTGATGCATTAAATAGCACAATTGATGAGATTTCTTTTGAAGATGGATACTACCGTGTTCAAAAAAGCAACCACTCGATAACCTTTATTGATCTTGTGCGCCAAAGATCTAAGCCGATTAGCGCTGAATACGATGGTAGCGCAGATAATGCAACCTTTCCGAATGGATGTCATATCTGTGAGGTGGAGATTGATCCAACTACCGGTAGAGTTGAGGTCATGACGTATCTGGTCGTTGATGATGTTGGTACAGTGATTAACCCACAATTACTAAAAGGACAAATCACTGGCGGTGTTGCTCAAGGACTGGGACAGGCACTTATGGAACAAGTGGTCTATGACCCCAGCAACGGGCAACTTGTTTCTGCAAGCTTTATGGATTACGCGATGCCACGTGCGACTGAGCTACCGCCTGTGCAAGTAATAAGCCAGCCAATCCCGACAAGTAGCAATCCACTGGGCGTGAAAGGCGCCGGTGAAGCCGGCACTGTAGGAGCATTGGCAGCGGTAATGAATGCAGTTTGCGACGCGTTGCACAGTGTGGGAGCTGACCCAATTGATATGCCAGCAACTCCCGAGTCCGTATGGTCAGCTTTACAGGCAGCCACTCACAAAAAAGCCTGAACTAACCATTCCCAGCATGGCCAGCCTCAGATCCCATCAAGGCCGAGGCCGAAGCATTTATAACGTGACGCCGAGCAGCCTCCGCTGCGGTATCCACGTCCCGATTTTTGATTGCATCCATTAATGTTTTCAATTCAAGAACACTTTGTTTCTGCCGTTGCTTGCGAATAATGGATTGGTTGCGTAACTGCGCAGTCCTCAAGGTCAGGCGGGACAGCATATTGTGAGCAATTCGGTTTTGCGCAATTTCACAAACATAATTATGCCAGCGCGCCTTTGCTTTGGAAATCGCCATGAATGTTCCTTGATCATAGGCTGCGATCAATTCTGCAAAGATAACATCAAGAGCAAGCAGCTGGGAATCAGTCGCATTTTCGGTGAATTGTTGAAAAATCAGCGCCTCAATCTGCGCACGGATACGATAAATATCAGCGGCATCATGAAGAGAAATTTTAACCACGGTTAATCCGCGTGCTGAGACTTTAGCAACGATTTCTTGAGCTTCGAGTTCACGCAATGCCTCGCGTAGTGACGTACGGCTGACTTCGAGCCGTTCGCATAAATCTTTCTCAATGAGACGGTCCCCAGGTTTTAAAACACCATGTTCAATGGCATGTCGAATGGACTCAATGATTTTGGAGCGCAGCGGGGCCGCCTCAACACGGATTGGCACCAGGCTTGGTTTTAAATTCATTTCTGACATCACCGATGACCCAGTCCCTAACCATGTTTCATTGAGAGCAAAATAAGCCAAGTCAAGTGCTTCTGCAGTAACAGACTACAAGAATTAGTTTATACAAGCACCCTAAAAAATAGGGTTAACAATCAGCAATAAACACAACACTTTTTTTATAACAGAAAAATCGTATCTCATTTTTTCAGGTCATTATCCGCTCTTGAAAAGAATTTGAACAATATTGGCGCCATCATCATAACAACCGATATTCGTACTAAATGATGACTTGCGACATAAGCAATATCCGCATTCATTGCCAGCGCGACAAGGCTCATTTCTGCCAATCCACCCGGTGAATAAGCGAGAACTAACTGCTCGAGCGTTTGCCCAAACATCTGATAAAAAGCGAACGCAAAGCTAAATGTCAGAACGAGCATCAGTGTGGTTGCTCCCAGACCTAGACCAATCGCTCTTAAGATTGCGTTAGGCCTGGTTCCGATAAATCGGCAACCAACAATTGTGCCAAGAAAAATTTGTGCAATGATTATCAGTTCACGCGGTGGTGGATTATGGATGATGCCTAGCGAATAAACCGCGGCACTAACGATTATTGGCCCGAGCAGCATTGGGGCTGGAAGACGGAGGAATCGGCCCAAAAAATACCCGAAGGCGCCAACAATCGCTAAAATTATAAGCTCATGTTCTGGTATTTCCAAAAAAGGCACCCCAAACTGGGACCGATCGGATAAATCAATGCCTTGCACCACTCTAAACCAAATTGCAACCAGCGTAACGACCAGAACAATTCGGCTTGTATGCGCAAGAATTATAGAGCGCTCATCAGCACCCACGTCTTTGCCAATAATCATCATTTCCATCAGGCCGCCAGGCATACCAGCAAAATAAGCGGTAGATAAATCAAAGCCCGCAATTTTTCGATAAAATGGAACAACTACAAGCGCTGCAGCGATAAGATAACCAACCATAAATATTAGCGATGGCGCCCAAAGGGTAATCTGGTCAAAAAGTTCTGGCGTAAAACTCGATCCAAGCATAACACCTATTACGATTGCCACAAGAGGCCTAAGACGATTTGGTCCGGCAACGGGAAGGCGGATCAGTGACGCAATGATATTTGCGAACATCGCCCCAAGCATCCAAGGCAGGGGCAGAGTAGCCCAATTAAAGATGAAACCCGATATGACGCCCAAAAAAAGCGCTAGACAAATTTTTGCCACACGACTCTTGAACCAATCTGAGTGAAGTTTTGACCCTAATTTAGGATCACTTGGCTTATTAGGCTCATTTCTCGAAGTCACGGACTGGAGTCTCCGGCTTCATGCCGCCCTTTTGATTGTTTTCAGTCATTGAACCGTTAGTTTCCCAGTCACCTGCAACAGCCCGATTTGCATAATCAGTCCATTGCTCAGACCAATCGCCAAGTTCATAACCATGCCAAGGAGATTGCGGTGTCAAACGTGGCAATTGTAGCTCTTCCCAAATACCCTTTGCTCGAACCATAAATTCTTCTCTCGGAAGAGCTAATGGCGGCATGTTAGCCTTGAGGGTTGCGTCTATCATGAGTGTCGCATCAGTGCCGCTACGGCCAGATTTTGGCCCATGGCCACCCGATCGGTAGGGCGTTATGTGAACATCGGATGAAATGTTGGAGCGATAAGCGATTGACCAAAAAATCGCGTCTGCGTTATTGGGGTCAATATCCTCAGAAACAGCAATCACAACCTTGCCGCACTGAGCTTGTAACGATGCGGCTGCCTGCAAGCCTCGCCACACTTCAGTTTGTGGAACATTTCGGTCAAATTGAAGAAAGATAACCTTGCGGATATTTGTCAGTGGCTCATGCATAACAACCCGCTTGATACCCTTAATGTTGAAAGTTTTTTTCAGATGCCCTAAAAAAAGTGGTTCATAGGCTACTTTTTTAAGTGTTGAACTTTCGCTTGGAGTTACTTGACTAATAATTGAGATGAACACAGCTTTTCTGCGCCTCGTTATTGCGGTCACCTTCATTGACATGTTGAAATCTTCCATCGCCACGTGTCCATGGCTCTCGCCAAACGGACCTTCCGGCTCTAGGTAATCGGTCGCAATTTCTCCCTCGATCACAATCTCAGCATCCGCGGGCACTTCAAGATCAACCGTTTTACAACGTGTTGTTCTGACCGCGGAGCCGATGAGCCCGCCTGCAACTGCCATCTCATCTTCATCAATTGGCAGTTTTTGTGGCCCCGTGAACAGTATAGCCGGCGCACAGCCAAGAACTATTGCCACCGGCATAACTTCACCACGTGACTGGTATTTTAGCCAATGTTGGTAACCGCCCGCGCCACTAAGCCGACTGGCCATTCGAACGCCCAAACGATCGCGCGCCTTTAACTGGGCTCGATAGGTTCCCATGTTGCGCACGCCGGTCTCGGGATCTTTTGTTACCACAACTGTGGCCGTCAGATACGGCGCAGCATCAAAGCCAGGTGTTGAAATTGGGACTGGCAGTGCAGCCAAACCGCCACCAAAACGCATTAGTTCATGACCCGTTATGACCACTTCCTGGCACGGCGCGTCATCGGCCGCTACCGGCTGAATGGGGTTATCCATTGCGCGGGTCCAAACATCACCAATTTCTGGTACATTTACGCCAAGGCCGGCAGCATAGATTTCAGGGCTTGCCGCAAGTGCACCGACAACCACTGGCATTTCATAGACTTTGCCGCTAGCGTCTGTAACGTTATCGAAAAGAAATGCTTTGCGGTCCTCTGAGGGGATGCCACCTTGAAATTGCCAACGAACTAGAGGGTGTAACTCACTATCTTTATCAATTTGACGGCTAATTCTTTGAACAAGGCCAAGCTTTTCGAGACGTTGAAGATGATCCTGAAGATCAATCGGTGCATTAGCCCGTATAGTGCTACCCATTGTTTTAGCTCTGACTTTTAAATTTTTGCGGTTTTCTTTCGTTCATTAGGTACTAAAAAATACTTACGGCCGCACCAATTTAATGGTGCGGCCCCAAATTTTTCTATTTTTTCACAGATTTTGCTCCTGTTGTATCAATGGCTTTGCGCATGGCCTTGATAAGCTTGGCACTGGCACCCATTTGCTTTGCCAAAATTTTCTCCAGTTGCTCTCCAGTTCCCGGAGTAATGATTGCACCACGTTTTTTTGCTTCAGCAAGAAACGCCTTATCTTTCAGCATTTTTTGAAATGCTTTTCTGATACCTTTGACAATATATTCTGGGGTATCTGGATGAATCATCATCGATCGGCCAATTGGTGCTGATGAACCAAGAAATCTTAAAACGGCTTTTCCTGTTGGGTCGTCAGTTAGCTCCTGCATCAGCGGAACATCCGGCAACCCAGCATCGCGTTTTAAACCTGTTTGAATAAGGATTTTCATTGCGCCATCGCCAAGGTCAGCAGGATCAGAAACAAATGAAGCATAGTTCTGAGAATACAAATCGGCTTCACCACGTAAAGAGGCCATCACAGTAGCCTGCGATCCTTTGTAGCCACAAACAAGCTTAAAATTAAA
>QBYK01000023.1 GCA_003282865.1 SAR116 cluster bacterium AG-325-I21
GGCTAGACCCAATCAACGCAAAAGCGATTGTTCATGAAATAGAAGAGGCGCTGGTAAAAGTAGATCCCCAAAATGCAAAAAAATATGAAGCCAATGCAGACCGGATAGCGAAAGAGATGGACAAGCTAGTAGAAGAGTTGCGTGAGCAGTTAAAGCCCATTCAAGAAAAGGGCTTCATTGTTTTTCATGACGCGTATCAATATTTCGAACAACGATTTGGAGTGTCAGCTATTGGCTCAATAACAGTATCGCCTGAAGTAATGCCTGGCGCTGAGAGAGTAAGTGAATTAAGGAAGAAAATCATGGATTTGAGCGCGACCTGCGTGTTTTCAGAGCCACAGTTTGAACCAAAACTGGTAAAAACTCTTGTGGAGGGCACAGGCGCTCGAACGGGTGTTCTTGATCCACTCGGAGCATCATTAACCAAAGGACCAGATCTCTATTCTCAGCTTGTACGTGAAATGGCACGGTCTTTGAAAGTTTGCCTTTCAGCCAAAAGCTGACGTAACAGTGAGTTAACCAGTCAGTGCGTCATGCATACACCAAACTGCATCGACTGGACCAAAATTCAAGAGATGCGCTTCAAAGCTGTGGCGCATCTTTTTGTCTTTTGGGGATGATTTAAGAAATTTCTCTTTGGAATTAAAATTATTCCTTCGCTGAATTCATAAACAAGAATAAAGCAACATTTCGAAACAAACTTTACTATCTATTTCAAACCGCCATTGTAGGAAGAGATCCAAGATCCAAAATAAGTTTCTAAAGTTTTACGCTCGATGCCATTAGTTATAAAAACCAGCCGGGTCTGTTGGTTCTCATCAGGCCACTCATTTAGCCAAACTGGGGTATGAAATAGATGTTGCACACCATGAATGATAAGCGGCATTCCTGGCCTTTCGGTGGTGTTAACAATACCCTTGAGGCGAAGTAAATTTGGCCCATGCGTCATAGTTAGGACTTCGAGCGCGGTGGCTAACGCTTCCATCTCTAGAGGCTCTTCAAAGGTTAAGGTGAACGATCTTATATTTGTGCCGTGCCGTGTTACGTCGTGGGGGTCCTCCTCCTTGCATCCTTTGTGACTATGTTCATGGCTGTGATGGTGAAACTCATGCCCGTGGTGGTGGTGATCATGTTCAAGTTTTTCCGCTTCCAAACCTAACCACTTGCGCACATTACTAGTTTTTGTTTCGGGGTTGTAAAGCGAGGTGTCAAACAAGCGGTCATAATCAAAATTAGGATCATGACGATAAAGAATTCCAGCTCCAGGGTTAAGCTCCATTAACTTACGCTCAAGCTTTCCCAATTCTTTTTTCGAAATTAAGTCGGTTGCTAAATCAGTCTTGGTGATCACTAATCGATCAGCGACAGCAGCCTGCTTCTCACATTCAATGTGAGCGTCCAATGTTGCAGCACCGTTAATGGCGTCTACGGTAGTTATAACTCCCCCTAACATGTATCGGCTATCAAGCAAGGGGTCACTGATCAAAGTATGAATGACGGGTGCTGGATCAGCCAATCCTGTTGACTCGACAACCAATCTTTTGAATCTTGGGATTTCATTCCGTTCTCTTTGACCATGAAGCGCAAGAAGCGTCTCTCTGATGTCACCTCGAATGGTGCAACATAGACAACCTGATGTCATTTCGACAATTTGGTCACTATTGTGCTCGACCAAAATTCCATCAAGGCCAACTTCACCAAATTCATTTACTACAACCGCGGTATCGCAAAATTTTGGATCTTTTAATAACGTTGTTAGAAGAGTTGATTTACCACTACCGAGAAACCCCGTGAGTAACGTTACCGGCACTCTATCCATTTCACATCCAATTTTTCTACAATTTGACTAAGGCTTGGGAACGCACTATTGTAATGATATAACATTTTCTGATTGGCAGGCAAAAAAATGCAACAGATTGAAAAAGTTCCTGTAACAGTTTTAACCGGCTTCCTCGGAGCTGGTAAAACAACCTTATTAAATCGAATTCTTACCGAAAATCATGGCAAACGATATGCAGTGATCGTTAATGAGTTTGGCGAAGAAGGCATAGACAACGATTTAGTCGTGGATGCTGATGAAGAGGTGTTTGAGATGAATAATGGGTGCATCTGTTGCACCGTCAGAGGCGACTTAATTCGTATCCTGAGTGGGCTTATGAAACGCGCAGACCAACTGGACGCAATAATCGTCGAAACCACCGGTCTTGCAGATCCAGCACCTGTTGCCCAAACGTTTTTTGTTGATCAGGACGTTGCCGATCGAACTAAGTTAGATGCCATAGTATCGATAGCAGATGCTGTTCATCTTGACCAACAGTTGGGAGAACATCACGAAGCTGAGGAGCAAATTGCATTTGCTGATATCGTCTTACTTAACAAAACTGATCTTGTTAAAGGTGATAACCTCGAGGGTGTTCAGAGTCGAATTCGGAAGATCAACCCCTACGCAAAAATAATCAAAACAGCTCACTGTGAAACCCCTCTTGATCAAGTCCTTGGCCTTGACGCATTTAGTCTGGATCGTGTTCTTGAGATAGAACCAGATTTCCTAGAGTCTGATCATGACCACGAACATGATGATGATGTTACAAGCCTATCGTTTGTTTCTGAAACCCCTCTTGATCTTGACAAATTTCAAGAATGGTTTGGCAAGCTTTTACAAACCTGCGGTCAAGACATTCTGCGCTCAAAAGGCATTCTTGACTTTGCCGGTATTGACGACCGCTATGTTTTTCAAGGGGTGCACATGCTCATGGATGCATCTCCCATGGGTGCATGGCCAGAGGACAAAGAGCGAAGTTCAAGGATAGTTTTTATCGGACGCAATCTTGATAGCATGAATTTACAAGAAGGTTTTGACGCGTGCAAAGCGGCGTGACAACTGAGTCGATAAGCGAGGTGGCAAAGCGCCTTAATATTCCTGAAACTGAGTTTGAACGAAGAGGTGTTAGACTCCAACTTGGATTACCTATTACCTGCGCAGCTACGGTAGATGAAGCCGTTGCCGTTGGTTTTGGCGATGGGAGCATCAGAGTTTTCCGACCAGGCCTAGCCCCCACCGTCACACAAGCTCATGCCGGTGTGATTTTATGTATGATCGCAGATCGTGATGGTCTGTTGACTGGTGGAGACGATGGCCGGTTCCTAAGATTTTCACTTGATGGCACAATTACTGAACTTGCAAATTTTGGTAGTAAATGGGTTGATTGTGTTGCTTCAAACCACAGTTTTTATGCTTGTTCATCAGGTCCGAATGCATACCTTTGGTCCAAAGACCAATCGGAGCCACAAATTTTTGAACACTTGAGTACGGTGGGTGGACTTGCGTTCGGACCAAAAGGACACCGTTTTGCTGTGGCTCACTATGGAGGTGTTACGTTACGGGAGCGAGTTAAACGTCGGTGGAAATCTTCAACATTTGCGTGGAAAGGATTTCATGGGGCGGTTACCTTTAGTCCAGACGAAAAATATCTTGTTACAGCGATGCAAGAAAATGCCCTTCATGGATGGCGTCTCCGTGATAAGGGTAATCTCGCAATGGCCGGATATCCCGCCAAAATCAAAAGCTTTACTTGGGTAGGTGATACGCCCCACTTAGCAACCTCAGGTGCCGACGAGGCAATCTGCTGGCCTTTTGATGGGAAATTTGGGCCAATGGAAAGATCTCCTGTGTGTTTAGCTAAAAATAAAAAACAAATAGCAACATATGTTGAGGCTCTTGCGGGTGAACAGGCAGTTTTTGTTGGCTTTCAAGATGGAGCTGTAATGCTTGCAGAGGTTGATGAGTCAAAAGGAGCCATTGCCATTCGGGGTTCTACAGGCGCCGAGGTCACAGCAATTGTTGTTTCCAACTCCCGCTCTCATATTTTGATTGGAGACGCGGAAGGAAATGTTTTATGGGCACCACTCTGGGCAAGGGATTATCATGCAAGGGATGTTTGACCGAAAAAGGCCTGACCCGGCAGCTGTCCAGATTATAAAATCGTGGGCGATTGAATATTTAAATCTTTCGGGTAATACAACGCTAAGCATTTCTGAACTTTATTGTCTTGAACCTGAGTGTCCGCCTGTCGAAACAGTCATAACAGCGCGCACCACAGATGGGTTGGTAAAAGACTGGAGAATCGCAAAGTCGATTAACGATGTAAAGGCGATAGATGTTAAGGGGTTGATTGACGAAAAGTCGAGCAACCGACATTGAGGGAATTTGTTTCTCATTGAAAAAAAACAAGAGCCCATGTATCGATATATGTAAATTTTCTGGACCGAATGGCTGGTGTTTGGGATGCGGTCGCACTCGCGACGAATGCGACAGATGGAAAAAAATGAAACCCTATGAATTTAAGATAATTCAAAAACAGTTAAAAAATAGAATGTTCAAAATGGCAGAGAATTAAACCAGCTTTAAATCAACGATTACAAAGTTGGGGGGTCGGGGATGGAGGTCATTTTTTATCACCAATAGGGCCCATAAACGGCGACCTACTTCTTGCTAATTAACTAAGAATTCAACTACCAGAGGCTTTGGCACGTAGCATGCATGCTTGTTATTTCTCAAGAAATATAGAATTAGCTTGTATCGGAGTTAACATGTCAGAAGAGAAAAAAATAACGCTTAATGGTAATGAATATAGACTATCAGATTTGACAGCTGGTCAAATTTCTTTGATACAGCAAATCAATCGCTGCTCGTCAAAGATCCATGAACTAGAACTCGATTTGGGCCAAGCAAAAATGGCCTACGACGGCTTTATCTTCACGCTTGAAAAAACTCTTGTTCATACTGTCCCTGAGCCAGAAACTAACCTCAAAAAGAGTGCGTGATTAAACTTTCTCGGAACACGCTGTGACGTTTTTCCAAATATAGACCTTGATATGCGTAACGTTAAATATAATCCAGCTAGTCTTCAGGATGACGTTTGCTGCGATTGCAGGTTTGGACTCCAAGGTTGACAAAAAGAGTTGAAAGTTAGACCCTTTTAGGCGCAAATTTTTGCCAAACAGGGACAAATTTACTTTGAAAATAAAAAACGATAGCCTTTTGCGGCAAACCCAAGAAAAGCTCTCCAAAGACACTGCAAAGAACCCTATTACCGTGTTTGTTGAGAGTAAAAATCAAGGTGGTTTTTTTACAAAAGTTTTTATCAGAAACCATGAGATTTTATCTGATCAGCCCCAAGGATTCAACGGGCAAAACCAAGGCCCCAAACCGAGTGAGCTTGTTCTCGCAGCTTTAGCAGCTTGCCAAGAAACAACCTACCGAATTTATGCTGAAGATATGGGCATCAATATAGATGAAATTTCAGTTGAATTGACAGGAACACAAGATCTAAGAGGTTTTATGGCCCTTAGTGAAGAGGTGCCAGCGGGCTTTACCAGCATTAGCGGTAAAGTGTTCATACTGAGCGAAGCAAGCAAATCAGATTTGGAACTTTTGCAGAAACGTGTTGATAGATATTGTCCTGTTTTAGATGATTTAAAAAGGCCTGTTGATGCGAGTATAACCGTTGAAAAGTTGTAATCTTCATCCGTGAATCCGAATAGTCACACTCTCGACAGACTGGAGATCAACGACCATTTGACAACTCAATTTGAATTTTAAATCTCAGTATTAAACACAGGCTTAGGATGCATATGTATGGTAGAATTTTGCATTTTTTGAGTGGGTCCGAGGACTGTTCCACAGATCTTTTAAAGACACCAAGAGGTATACAACATGACATCAAACGACGACTTTAAGCATAATAATATTTGCGTGGATGGCCTTGATTGGCACTGGGTGGAAATGGGGACAGGGCACCCAGTTGTTTTACTTCATGGTATTCCGGAGAGTTGGGCCTGTTGGAAGCACCAAATGCCGACCTTGGCAAAACAATTTCGTGTGATCGCTCTGGATTTAAAGGGCTATGGTCAATCTGGAAAGCCCGATGGAGATTACACAGGTTCGACAGTCGCCAAAGAAATTCTAGCAATGCTTGATCAAATTGGAGTGGATACTTTTCACGTTGCAGGACACGATTGGGGCGTAATGGTTGCTGACAACATCATTAACATCGCTCCAAACCGGGTAACTCGGTACGTGCGTTGCTCTCTTTCCCTTCACAATTATGACCCTCGCAACTCCCTGCATCACCAATGGAATGGCCAAAATCCGGAACTTGCGACACAGCTTATGAAAAATAGTGACGCTTACGTGCGGGTGTGGTTTGACTCCTCTTGCAAACGAGAGACAAAGCCCTCAGAAGATGACATTCAAATGATTATTGATGAATTTTCATACCCAGGTATAGCTGAGTCTGTACCAAGATATTTTCGCGACACCAGAAAAAGCGTCCCAGTTGACTATAGAAAATTCACTATGCCGATACTTTATATTCACGGAGAACATGACCCCAGACAACCTATAGAGTACGCCCGAGGGATGGAGGAGCATTTGCCAGGGCTCCAAGCCATTTTAATCCTCGATTGTGGCCATTTTTCAACGCTGGAGCGCCCAGAAGATGTCACTAATGCCATGATGTGGTTCTTTCATTCAATGCTTGGGGCTGGACTTCCAATTTTTGATCGCTCGCGTCACTATGGCCTTCCGACAAAGCCCGTTGGAGTTGTCGAAAATTGGGGGGTAAACCCTGGTATGAAAAACCAGAAAGCTCTTGCGTGACGCGTTTAGTGAATTAATCAATCTTTTGATCCAAACAGCTTAATTTTTTTATCAGCGGTTCACACCAAAATCAAAGAAGACTTTGCAATTAAACTTAGTGTCCGCTAATAATATGCGTACTTTAAAATTTAGAATGCTTTCTGGAGGTCCCCACCAAATGTTAGACACTTCGATCGGTTGTTTTTTTGTATCGAAAATAAAGAAAATTGGATTGTTCATTTTAGCCCTATCACTATTTTTTTTTGTTGTCACTTCACCTTCATCAGCAGCCAAAAAATTTAAAGCAGTAACAACTTTTACAATAATTGCCGATATGGCGAAAAATGTTGCTGGGAACGCTGCAATTGTTGAGTCGATAACTAAACCTGGCGCAGAAATCCATAGCTATTCTCCCACGCCTCGGGACATTCTCCGTGCTCAAAATGCAGATTTAGTGCTGTGGAATGGCATGAATCTTGAGCTCTGGTTTGAACAGTTTTTTCAGAACCTACAAACAATTCCTCAAGCGACCCTATCGGATGGGGTGGAACCAATTCCCATAAGAGAGGGCATTTATGGAGGAAAGCCGAATCCTCACGCCTGGATGTCTCTAGATGGCGCAATCATCTACATTGATAATATAATAAAAGCTTTCGTCAAACATGACCCAAAAAATGCCGCAACTTACAAGCGAAATGGAGCGGCCTACAAAGAAGAAGTAACGGCGGTCATGGCTCCACTGCGTCAGATGACTGAGACTATTCCTCGGGACCGTAGGTGGCTAGTCAGTTGTGAAGGAGCTTTTTCCTATCTCGCTCGTGACCTTGGTCTTAATGAACTGTATATTTGGCCAATCAATGCAGATCAGCAAGGCACTCCCCAACAGGTTCGTAAAGTAATTGACGGAGTCAAAACGCATAAAATACCTGCAGTATTTTGTGAGAGCACCGTACGTGATGATCCAGCGAGACAAGTTGCACGTGAGACAGGGGCAGTTTACGGCGGCACTCTTTATGTGGACAGCCTAAGCAAAAGTGAAGGTCCAGTCCCAACCTACGTTGATCTTCTGGAGGTCACAACGTCTACAGTTATGGATGGATTGTTAAAAGGCCTGAAGTGAAACATAAAACTAACATAGCAATTGATGTGCAAAAGTTGTCGGTACGTTATAAAAACGGTCATACCGCTATAAAAAATGCCACATTCTCTGTTTCCAAGGGATCAATCAGCGGATTGGTTGGAATAAATGGTGCTGGAAAATCAACAATTTTTAAAGCTCTAATGGGATTTTTACCTATTACTGAAGGCACAATTTCAATTCTTGGCGGTACCGTTAACGAAGCGCTCAGATCTAGTGTCATTGCTTATGTACCTCAGTCAGAAGAGGTCGACTGGTCGTTTCCAGTTTTGGTTGAAGATGTAGTTATGATGGGGCGTTATGGGCATATGGGATTTTTTCGTATCCCCAACGCTGCAGATAGAAATGCAGTTGATGAAGCACTTGATCGAGTTGCTATGGCCGAATTTCGTAAACAACAAATTGGCGAACTTTCTGGAGGTCAGCGTAAAAGAGTGTTTCTTGCAAGAGCATTAGCGCAATCTAGTCAGATAATTCTCCTTGATGAACCCTTTACAGGTGTAGACGTTCAAACCGAAGAGTCCATTATAAATTTGATGCGTGAAATGCGTGACGAAAACCGAGCAATGTTCGTTTCAACTCATAATCTGGGTTCTGTTCCTGAATTTTGTGACCACGTTGTGATGGTAAATCAAACTGTATTAAACCAGGGCCCCATTGAAACAAATTTTACTCACGATCATTTGATAAATGCGTTTGGTGGAGTGTTGCGGCATCTAGTTATCGGCGGTGAAGATTTACATGCCGACAAGGACAGTCGAAAGGTCTTAATTTTGACTGATGATGAACGTCCTCTCGTGACCTATGGAGGAAAACACCAGATTGCGCACAACGAAGATTGAGAAAAATGATTGATGAACTGCTTATTCCATTTGGCTACAATTATATGATAAATGCGATGTGGGTTAGCGCCTTAGTTGGCGGTGTCTGCGCATTTTTATCCGCTTATTTAATGCTAAAAGGTTGGTCACTGATCGGTGATGCGTTATCTCACGCCATTGTCCCTGGGGTAGCATTGACGTACATTTTTGGTCTGCCACTGTTTATCGGTGCACTCTTTTCAGGTGGATTAGCTGCAGGGGCAATGCTATTTCTCAAACAAATAACAAACTTGAGGGAAGACGCTGTCATTGGGCTAATTTTCAGTTCATTTTTTGGGCTGGGACTTTTTATAGCATCAATGTCGCCGGCGTCTGTTGACATTCAAACAATTACTCTAGGAAATATACTGGCAATCGCGCCGAGCGATACAATTCAGTTGGTGTTGATTAGCTCCGTATCACTGGCCATTCTCTCAATGAAATGGAAAGATTTAATGGTGGTATTCTTTGATGAAAACCATGCGCGTTCAATTGGCATTAACCCGGAACACATGAATTTACTTTTTTTTATCACTCTTTCTGCCTGTTGCGTAGCAGCTCTCCAGACAGTTGGGGCATTCTTGGTGATCGCCATGGTAATCACACCAGGAGCAACCGCCTATTTATTAACAGATCGTTTTCCGCATTTGTTGACAATAAGCATCATAATCGGAACGTTAACCAGTTTTTTAGGTGCCTACTCAAGCTTTTTTCTAGACGGAGCAACGGGAGGTATTATTGTTTGTTTACAGACAGTTATTTTTCTTATCGTTTTTTTGTTTGCGCCAAAGCACGGAATGTTAGCGCTGAAGAGACTGGCTTGTAATCGCCAGCAGACGTTCTAATGATCGAAACATTACTTCTGCCATTTGAATTTAATTTCATGCGGCATGCTCTTTTGATTGGACTGATTGTTGCCATCCCTGCCGCACTTCTTTCTTGCTTTTTGGTGGTGAGAGGGTGGTCTTTGATGGGCGACGCCATAAGCCACGCAGTCCTTCCTGGCGTTGTTCTAGCCTATGTTTTTAACATACCATTAATAGTCGGCGCGTTTATTGCTGGCTTTTTTTGTGCAACAGCTACCGGTTACCTGTCTGACAACTGCCGGGTTAAACAAGATACTGTTATGGGCGTGGTATTTTCTGGGATGTTCGCTGCAGGATTAGTCCTCTATACCGGCATTAAAATAGATGCACAGCTCGACCACATCCTCTTTGGCAACATTTTGGGTGTTAGCATTGAGGACATTACAATCACAATCTTTATCGCAACCTTTGTAAGCAGTTTCCTTACAATGAAGTGGGCGGATCTTGCACTGCAATCTTTTGACCCCCTGCAAGCAAGGGCCTCTGGATTAAACATACGCATTCTAAATTTGTTGCTTCTTGCATCTATATCTCTAACAGTTGTTGCCACTTTAAAAGCCACAGGCCTCATATTAGCGATTGCCTTGCTCATTGCGCCAGGTTCGATCGCATTTTTGATCACGAAACAATTTCGCCTGATGATGCCACTTGCCCTAGTTACAACAATATCAGCTATGATATTCGGTATTTATCTCAGTTTCTGGATAGATAGCGCACCAGCACCCACGGTCATCATGGTGTTAACATTTATCTTTATTTGCGCTCTTGCACAAAAAACATACCAATCAAAGGCTAAAATAAGGCTGTAAAATTACAACCTATCCAAAATGAAATGCAGCAGTAAGTACACAATTAGCACAAGGGATTCCTGATGCGCAAGTCTCGGTAAGTCGCCAACGCTAGGGCACAAAATTGGATTGTTTTCCAGATTTGAAAAAATAGATTTTGAATTCAATTGAATGAAAAAACAACCATTTTAGATTGAGACATTTCTTCGATAGAATGGGGAATTCCACCCACCCCAATACCTGAATTCTTTCTACCGGCGAATGGCATCCAATCAACCCGGAATGCCGAGTGCTCATTAACCATTATAGCTGACCCGTCAAGCCTATTAACTATGTCCATTATCTCGCTATGACTATCCGAAAATACCGATGCTTGAAAAGCAAATTGAAGGTCATTTGCTTGCAAAATGGCTTCATTCAAGTTCTCTTTTTCATATACGGAGATAACAGGACCAAAAATCTCTTGTCTCGATACCCGGCAAGTTTCAGGAGGATTAAGCAAAACAGTAGGGGCATAACAGGAACTGGACAACTTTTTACCACCGCATACAACTTGAGCGCCCGCGTCAACAGCCTCGGCAACCCAGTCCTCAACTCTGTCAACCTCTCTATTCCTTATTAATGGTCCACATTGTGTTTCAGCTTCAATAGCGTTCCCAACAACTAGTTTCGAGGCTTGATCAGCTATGCTACCCGCAAGCTCTTCTGCAGAGGAGTTAACACAAAAAACACGTTGAACCGAAACACAAACCTGACCAGAGTGATAGAAACCACCTTTTACCAAGCTTGGGACCAATTGATCTTTTTTAGCTGAAGGACAGACTATGACCGGAGCTACTCCACCATGTTCTAGTGCAACCCTTGTTCCAGGGGCAAGCAATGAACGTAATTTCCAACCCACAGCTGATGAACCAATGAAGCTGAAAAAAGCAACCCTTTCATCGGTGACCAACTTTTGCGCAACAGTCACATCGCAGCATATGAATTGAGCCCACTCCGGCGCTAACCCAGCCTGATGCAATATGTCAACAAAGACCTCACAGCAGAGCGGTGTGTCGTCCGCTGGCTTGACGATTACTGGATTTCCAGCAGCAACCGCTGGACCAACTTGATGCACTATTAAATTTAAAGGATGATTAAACGCTGAAATAGCAACCACCGGACCAATTGGCTCTTTAATATTAAACGCCATTTTGCCCTCGCCAGCTGGCGTCAAATCCATTGGTATTTCCGACCCTGAAATATTTGCAATCTCTGAGGCGCAAGTCTCAACCCCGTCTATTGCTCGTTCGACTTCAACTTTCGCATCAATTAGGGGTTTTCCACCCTCCGACGCTATCAGCAAAGCAAGTTCTCTTGACCTACCCTTTATGATTTCCGCTGCTTTTTTCAAAATGGCAGCGCGCTCGAATTTTGGCAGCCCTTTCTTATTATTTCTATAAGTTTTCTCGGCAATAGCCAATGCCGCGTCAACGTCACTCTCAGACGAAAGTTTTACCTTTCCGACCGGCGAAGCATCAAACGGGTTGGTTACATACAAATGGCTCATCACTTAAAAGTTTCTACAATCGGTTCATGGTCTCTTAAATCAGTGATCAATTCTGTAACGTTTTGTGAATAATCGACTGGCATGTCGATCAAATGGACACCACCTTCTCTATAAGCTCTGTCTACCGTCTCACCAAAGCCATTTACGCTTGTGACTCGGTGTCCGTGTGCCCCATACGACTCGGCATATTTCACAAAATCTGGATTATTATATTCCAGCCCCCAATCCTCAAAGCCCGATCCTGCCTGTTTCCAACGGATCATTCCATAGGAATTATCATTTAAGATTAGAACGACCAAGTTCAGGTTCAGCCTGACAGCTGTTTCAATCTCCTGACTATTCATCATAAAACCACCATCACCGCAAATAGACATAACCTTACGCTTGGGATGTATCATTGCAGCAAGCATTGCAGATGGTAGCCCTGCGCCCATCGTCGCTAGAGCATTATCGAGAAGAATAGTGTTCGGTTGGAACGCCAAATAATTTCGTGCAAACCAGATTTTATAAACACCATTATCTAGAGCAACAATATCATGATAACCCATCAAATTTCTAATTGCTGACACTATACTTTGTGGTCGCATTGGAAATACCGGCTCTTCATCAAGTGGAAAAATCTTCCCTTTGACATTGTCTCTGACCTTCTCAAAATCACCTAAATCTATGTCAAGTCTTGAGCCAAGCGCATCCGCTAATGCATCAACTGACAACGCAATATCGCCAACAACCTCTATTTGTGGAAAATAAACCTGATCCACTTGGGCCGACTTGTAATTTATATGGATTACCTCGGCACCACCATGCTCCATAAAAAATGGAGGCTTTTCTGCGACGTCATGACCAATATTAACGATTAAATCAGCTACTTTGATGTAGTCATGTAAATAATCTTTATCTGAGAGGGCTGCAGTACCTAAAAAGAAGCTGGAACTCTCATCTACAACACCCTTTCCCATCTGAGTATTGCAAAATGGCAAACCAATCATCCGAATGAATTCGGATATTGCTCTGCGCGCTTCTTTTCTATTAGCCCCGGCGCCTATTAACACCAACGGACGTTTTGCACCTTTAATTGCACTGGCAGCCGCGTTTATCACCTTTTTACCCGCAACCGCATAATGCCTTTCTCCTGGCAGAATTAAATCTACTACTTCCGCTAGCTCTTCTGCAATGTCTTCGGGCAGCTCAAGTAATACAGGGCCGGGCTTTTCTTCCTCTGCGATACGAAAGGCTTCCCTGACCAAAGAGGGGATTGTATTTGCATTAACAATTTGCTTTGTCATTTTGCAAATTGGCGCAAATAATTGTACTACATCCACTATCTGAAACTGGCCTTGCTTCGACTTCTTTATAGGTTTTTGCCCCGTAATCATTACGAGGGGGAAACCCCCAAGAAATCCGTATGCTGCAGGCGTCGTAAAGTTTGTCGCACCGGGCCCCAACGTAGCAAGACATACCCCGGCCTTTCCAGTCAGCCTGCCGTAGGTTGCAGCCATAAAGGCTGCCCCCTGTTCATGTCTTGTCAGAACAAGCTTGATCTTTTTGGATTTCCTAAGGGACTCGAGAATATCTAGGTTTTCTTCGCCAGGAATACCAAAAATATATTCAACGCCCTCATTCTCCAGAGCCTGAATGAACAAATCTGACGCTTTCATGATAACCCCCACAACAACACTTCCCGATTACAATCATGCAAAACACTAAACCCATAGCATCCCAATTACCAATTGAAACTCATAATTACACCAATGCCATAGTTGAAATGTGTGAATAGATGCTTCTTCTGGCTTCAAAATACAGAGGCCGAGAGTTTTGGACAAACGACCCTTCGTATTTCTACCAAAAAGCAGCCTTGACGAGCGAGGCTTGGCAGTGACTAATTGCCACATACTAGATTTGCATTCGTAACACCAAATCACGATGGCGGTGGTAACCATACATCGACAAAAATAACGCACAATATTTAAGGAAGCTAAAATGAAGTTTTATTATCTCTTAATCGGAGCCTTTCTATCCACTCCCTCTTTCGCTGCCGAAGTTGCGATTGAAATGCTGAATAAAGACGCCGACGGCAACAAAATGGTATTTAGTCAAGAAGTGGTCAAAGTGGAAGTTGGCGATACAGTGACCTGGCTCCCAAGCTCGAAAGGTCACAACGTTGAAATGATTTCATCGCCCAATAAAATGAAGTTCAAATCAAAGAACGGAAGGGAAGCTAAAATCACTTTCGATACACCAGGCATTTACTATTACTTGTGCACACCTCACAAGGGCATGGGTATGATTGGCCTTGTAGTAGTTGGAAATGACATGTCCAATATCGACAATGTTAAAAAAGCTAAGGCATATGGTAAGAGTAAAAAGAAGTTGACAGAACTTCTGACTAGCCTCGAGTAAGTAGAGGGATGACACTCGCATTTCTCAGAGCGATGGGTTCCCTTTTTTATTGAACGCTGCCCCTTGTAACAAGAACTTTTGTCCAAAACCCTTTAAGACAAAAATATCTCAAAAAAGGTGACTAAAAAGGACAGTGTGTTGTGGGTGTGGTGGTTCCTATATTTGGGTTAAATGTCCCAGCAAAGCTGGTAAAAATTAATGACCAGCGATCAATCAACGTGTTTTGTAAATACCAGCTAGCAATGTTTACGAAATCACCTTGTCAGGCCGTAAATGTAAAGCGATTCAAAGAACGGGCAAATTATAATAGTAACGGTTTGAGCGAGCCATCAAAAAAAGCCGCTCAAACTCTATTTAACCTAGTTGGGTCAGAGGCTCTTTAGGTTAACTGCCGACGTCTTTCCATTTTGCCCCTCTTCCAGATCAAATGAAATAGCCTGATCTTCAGACAAACCATCCATTCCGGAATTTTGAACAGCTGTAATGTGCACAAAGACATCTTGTGTGCCTTCCTCTGGCGCAATAAATCCATAACCCTTTTGTGAATTAAACCACTTTACTTTACCATTAGGCATTATTTTAGTCTCCTTAAACATGTGTCAAATCCGAATAATCACAGTCAGAAACTAAAAGTTAATAAATTCGTAGTCGACATTACTGTTATTTTCAAAATTGAAAGAATGAGCCAATTAACCCAAATTCAAGAAATTAGCAAATATTTAAGATGCATTTCGACTAAAAATGATAAAAACTGCGTTGACTAAATTGTGATTTATCGACATGACGCCTGCATCACTGTATCCAGTGATGGGCGAAGACTACTCGCTCCCAACTGATAAAAGACCAAGAAGGATAAACGTGATGGGCTTACTGCAGGAAGGTCGATGGGTGGACCAATGGAACAACACCAAAGACTCGGAAGGGCAATTTGTTCGGACATCACCCCAGTTTAGGAACTGGATTACATCTGACGGTTCCGCGGGGCCAAGCGGAGTTTCAGGTTTCAAAGCAGAGCCAGATCGCTATCACCTATACGTGTCCTTAGCTTGCCCTTGGGCGCACCGCACATTAATCTTCCGAGAGTTAAAGGGTCTTCAAAACATTATCTCGATCTCTATTGTTCACTGGCACATGGCTGAAAATGGTTGGACATTCAAAACTGGCGAGGGTGTTATCCATGACACGATAAATGGTGTTGAAAATCTCTACCAGTTGTATCTAACTGCTAAATCTGATTACACAGGCAGGGTAACCGTTCCAGTTTTATGGGATAAAAAAACTAAAACAATTGTTTCGAATGAGTCATCAGAAATCATTAGGATGTTCAACACAGCCTTTGACGATATTGGGGCTAGCCCTGGCGATTATTACCCCAAAGATTTAATGGATGAAGTTGATAGGTTAAATACCGTGATCTACGACACGGTTAATAACGGTGTTTATAAAGCTGGGTTTGCTACAACTCAACAGGCCTACGAAAGCGCCATCACACCATTGTTTGAAACATTAGACTGGCTAGACTCACACCTCGCAAAACATCGCTATTTAGTTGGCGGCCAAACAACCGAGACAGATTGGAGATTATTTACAACTCTGGTTAGGTTTGACCCAGTTTATTTTGGTCACTTCAAATGTAACTTGCGTAGGGTCGCTGACTATCCAAATTTATCCGGATATGTCCGTGACCTTTATCAAAAGCCCGGAATAAGTGGTACCGTAAACATGAGGCATATAAAACGACATTATTACGGAAGCCATGAAACAATAAATCCAACAAAAATTGTGCCTCTTGGCCCAACTATTGATTATTCCCTTCCTCACAAACGATCCAACATTAATTGATGCATGACCAATCTGGCGCCAAGATGAGAGTATTTCTGGATTTCTATTTATTTACACTAGTTTTTTAGAAAAATGCGATGCGAAGCCATGCTTGATTAGGCTACGCTTGACTAAAAGAGAATGAAAAAATGACTTACCAGGTTTTATTCTATTTTATTTTGTTTTTACAGAGTGGCGCAGTAAACGCAACTTCTACGAGTTTTGATGAATATGCCTGGACTAATCGCCTTGTAATTATGATAACCAACAAAAAAAACACAGACCTTGAGAAACAAGTCAGACAGTTTTTTGAAAGCCGTGCTTGTGACATTGAAGATAGAAATTTAAAGCTACTTCATTACCACCAAAATGAACTGGCGGTGATCAAACTGCAAAAAAGGATGCGCTCACAAACAGGGTTGTGGCTCCTTGGTTATGATGGCTCAATCAAGGATTTTAGTGAAAACGAGCAATTATTGAATAGATTATTCCAAACTATCGACGGAATGCCAATACGCCAGCATGAAATGGTATCTGGGCCAGCCTGTGGGTGAAAGAGGGGTTAAAAATACTTGAATTTTGTGGCAAAAGTCCCCATTTCTATAAAAGGAAGTTAAAGGAGTTCGCCCCATGCCTACAAAAACAACTCACATCTCGACTCGCACACATCCAACCGTTGCGCAGGCCATGTACCAGTGTGTGGCAGAAACAGCTGTCACCACAATGATGGCACAAAACTTTCACTGGAACGTAACGGGGATGGCATTTGGTCCTCTGCATGCGCTTTTCCAAGAAATTTATGAAGATCATTTTCAAGCTCAGGACGAACTAGCTGAACGGATCAGATCGATCGGCCACACAGTGGATGGCAGATTGTCGGCTATGATTGATATCTCAAAGGTGATAGAAGACCCTGAAGGTTTTCAAAAGAACGACAAAGAAATGATCACCGCTCTTGCGGAAGCTCAAAAAACGTTGGCCGCTACACTAGCCGGCGCCAGTGATATCGCGGGGGTAAATGGTGACAAACTCACTGAAGACTTGTGCGTAGAGCGCGGTCGTGCGCATGAAAAATTCGCTTGGCTGCTGCAATCTCACGTTATTTAAATGATGTTGGAAGCGGGTAGTCTAGCGACGCACTAGTTCTTGGGGTTGTGTCGGGCTAAGTGTGCCTTTTCCCAAGCTTCGTAACCTCCCAGACAGGTTTGCTGCATACGTATTAATCGAAGAAAAGCTGCCTGGGTGTCCTTTGTCTTTAATTTTTTACTTATCTTCTTTTGTGTTTTAGTCATTGAGCACCCTACGCAGTGCCCATCCTCTCGGTACTTGCAAACTTTAACACATGGGCTGTAAGGTTTCGCCATTAAAATCCACTCAATTAGTGTTTGATCAGGTCCACATATAGTGCACCAGCAAGACTACACAATAGCGGAAACTAAAAATAAAATGTGCCGCGTTAAAAATTAAATACTACCTGTTGGACAACTGTTTTTGATTTAAATTCAAAAGCCCAAAAACCACAAGCTCATCGCTGGTTGTAGAACTTTTTTATTAACGCTACCACATGGGTTATGATGAGTTTTTTGTTTAATCACTCCTCTTCATTGTCGGCATCAGAAAGCCATCCAAACCCATTGGATAAGGCTTGTGAGATCATCACAAACCCTATTTTTGATCACAACAAAATAAACAATGGCGGGCCAAGCATAGTTATTGATAACTTTGGAGAGAAAGTTGCGGATCTTAATTTCAAACCATCAAGAATTAATTGGAAGTTAGCCGTATTATCCTTATTGGGCGGGCAAGGATCTCCATTAGCGCGAGATAGATTGATGATCTTCCACGACATGACGGTTTGCTAAAATCTAACCATCTTTAATCAATATCCCCGACGCGTTCATATTAGGCGTCTTTATACTAACAATTCTCTCACGCCACTCGCAAACTGCACTTGGCGCTTCACACGCGACAACACGCTCACTATTTGAAGGAACAGCGAGTAGGAATGAAATTGCAGTGACATATTGCGCACATAGGCGCAGGTATGCATTTTTTCACTAAAAGAAGCATTCCATTACAATGACAAAAGAAAAATTGAATATAAAGGAAATCTGACATTGACAACAAAATTCACAGTAATAAGATTAATAATTATTCTTAACTAAAAACTGCAACATAAAATGCTGACTTATAACAATTACAAAATATCGAGCGCGGAGCTAGAACTTCTGGAGGCTGTTCGTGAAGAAGCAAAGCAAGCCCGCTCGATGCCAAAGATTGACGTATTCAAAGCTTGTGAATTAGTTCAACTCGACATGGAACTGTTGACGCCAGAATTACTCAGCATTTTTGTTCGCTCACTGCCCCAAGCTTTTGGGCGCTCAACCCATTTTTTTCCAACTGGCACGTTGGAACTCTCACGGGATGAAAAATGGCTGATTTCTCTAGTTTCAGCCATTAGTCGCGCTGATTACGACAGCGTGCACTTTTTGATCAAAACGGGCATTAAGCCTATTCATCAGAAACCCTGCCAGTCTATTGCGTTGCACCTATGGAAAATCACAGCCTAAAATAAAAACTCTGCGCAATCACACTCAAAATCGAAACTGTCACTAAAGTACAGATTTTTGAAAATTTATTAGTAAATGATCAAGTGAATAGGGACTATTCCAGGCAAAATGCCGTAGGTCTTTGGTCTTCGGGACATAAGTAATCAAGCCCCAGAAATTGGCACAAACTTGAAATACAATCGCTAAAAGTTCCAACCATCATTTTTTCCAATAACTGTCAATGATGATAGCGCTGTCAGTTAATTACTAATCTGCCTGCCATTTCTACTTCCCTTCTGGTTTACAAGAATGTAAAAACTGGGTCAGCTGAAGATATCGATTATCATATTAAGTGCGACGGAGAATGAATTGTTAGAAAGTTTTTTTCCAAAGCCTAAAAAATTTTTCTTTGGTGCGATCGTGTGGTCATTATTAGCTATCTTCTCTTGGTATTTTGGTGGGAAGGAATTAGGGCGAGTGTTTGGTTTTGATTTCCCCGCAAAAGAAGCCCCCCCAATAATTGGGCTGGGACATTTCACAACACCGGATTTCTTGTGGTTCTATGTTTACTATTTCTTTTTTACCATACTGTTCTATATCTTTTGGGCATCTTACTCCCCACACAAATGGCAATTGTGGTCTATTCTGGGTTCCGCGCTGATATTATTTTTCACATATTATCAAGTTCAGGTAGCCGTTGCGGTCAACAATTGGTATCGCCCCTTTTATGACGCGATCCAAAATGCATTATCAGACAGTTCTACGACTACAGCTTCAGACCTGTATGGATACATTTTGAGTTTTTTGATCCTCGCGATGACTTATGTGTTGATTTCAATTTTGACAAGTTTTTTTGTAAGCCATTATGTATTTAGGTGGCGTACGGCAATGAATGATTTCTACACCGCCAAGTGGGCATTAGTTCGTCACATTGAAGGCGCCTCCCAACGTATTCAAGAAGACACGATGCGTTTCGCATCAATTATGAAAACCCTGGGGGTTTCAATTGTTGACGCAGTAATGACACTAATAGCTTTCCTGCCTGTGCTACTCCAATTATCCGAAAACGTCAAAGAACTGCCTGTCGTTGGCTCAATTGCTTATCCTTTAGTATATGCTGCGGTATTTTGGTCCGTATTTGGTACAATTTTAATGGTTGTCGCTGGCATTAAATTACCTGGCCTGGAATTTAAAAATCAGCGAGTGGAAGCAGCCTTTAGAAAAGAGTTGGTTCTCGGTGAAGACGATGAAAGCCGAGCGGAGCCGGTCGCGCTAAAAGAGTTATTTGACAATGTGCGGAAAAATTATTTTCGCATATATTTACATTACACGTATTTCAATTTGTTCAGAAACTTCTATTTTCAGCTTAACAATCTTTTTGCCTATGTTCTTCTCATACCAACGATAGCGCTAGGAACGATTACTCTTGGCATCATGAATCAAATAATCAGAGCATTCAGTGAAGTAACCAGTTCGTTTCAATATTTAGTCAGATCATGGTCAACCATTATAGACTTGATTTCTGTATTTAAACGACTGCAGGCTTTTGAAGCTGCTTTCGAGGGTAAATCTCTTCCCAAACTAGATTTGGAATATATAAAAACTGACGGACGGGTAGACACATAGTGCGCTCTACAATCGGAGGCTCGCCGATTGTTTCCATATCTCCAGGTAACCTTAAGACACCCCCGATTTGTGGCAGTGTTTGTAACTGAAAGTCAGTTTTGGACGTTGTTGTTGCGTCCTTTATGCGGAAAAACACTAATTAAATTTTGCTCAGACTTGACCAAATTTTCAATGAATGTAAAGTTGAAGAACTGTCAACTCAATGTGAAAAAGATGAGCATTGCGACGCTCGGTAGATTAGCCTCAATACTTAAACTGCTGATGAAGATTTCCCAACAAAGCAAAATCAGGTTAAAATTTGGGTATGTGGACTCTATTTATCATGTACCTGAATTGATTTCACTGACGTCATTCCTATTCATGGTGCGGTATGAGGTCATTTGCTCATTCGCAAAAATCTGTATTCCACAAAATTTTGTTATGATTTCCAGTGAAACTAGTATTTAGCAGGAAAGGTTTTGACAGCAGTGCTGGCGGATTCCCAAGCCCAATAATAAATGGAAAGCCAATAAGTCTTCCAATTCCATATCGTAATAGCAAGGTTTCATACCAGCATTTTAATCTTGGAAAGATTGTAACAGATCTGACTAGCAGAAAACTCGCTGACAAAGACCTTTGTCACAATGATCCAGACTTGGAAATGGGCGCATTTGGGCAAGTCTCCTCAGCGCAGTCACACCTTCATAACCAAAATATTGGCTCTGGTGACCTTTTTTTGTTTTTTGGTTGGTTTAGAGAAGCAGAAATTGTGAGTTGCAATTATCGTTATAAAAGTAATGCCATAGACCATCATAGGATTTTTGGTTGGATGTTTGTTGATCAAAAAATTTTGGTAGGATCCGAAACGGAAAAGTTCAGGCGTAAATGCACAGAATATGCAAATCACCCACACGCAATTGGTAAATGGGCCCCAAATAACACTATATATCTTGCATCTGAGACGTTCTCTTTGTTTGGAGAGCATACTATCAAGGGTTTTGGAAATTTTAAGGTTTCTAAGCAAACATTGCTGACCAGTGACAACGCCCCAAGTAAACGATTTTGGAGTATTCCAGACTGGTTAAATCCCGCAAAAGGTGGTTGCATACCATCCTACCATGATGAAAAAAGTTACATCGATGGACTGCTAAAAACTGCCGGTCGTGGGCAGGAGTTTGTATGCCATCCTCGTCAAAACAAAAAGTTCAAGGAGTGGTTGTTGGATCTTTTTAGTGACGAAATAAATAAGCCCAATCCCACCTCAAAAAGCGAAGCTAGAAATTAACCAGCTTCAATAACACACTTCCATCTTACCTATATCAAAATATCACGCAAAGTTGGCCCTGGATAACTAAACCGGCTGAATTAGTTTGTAAGGGTCTCACGCATCAAGGGCAAACAGTAGACTATAATGATCCAGAAACACCAATCGAAATCGAAATTTCTGGTTTTTTGATGCATTGCCTCTTTTTCTGGAGGGCCTTGATGTGCCGCCGGCGTGATGATGCATTTTCACCAAGGTTTTTTGCAAATTCAAATTCATTTGCTAGCGCACGGCAGTCAAGAAGGTCATCACCTTCTTTGACGAGAATCGACTGGTCTGGTTTTGCACAAGCAATCAGTAACGCAAAACTTAAAACAATCAGTAATATTGGTTTATTCATCCTCTCACCCGGTCAGTTTCCGGTTACTTCCGGACTAGGTATATCATCATTTCGTGACCGCTGGGTGAGTTAAAATATCGCAGCTAATCCCCACTGTCTCATTAGTGCGGTTTTCCATTATTGGTAAGCGTATGCTGCCCATAAATTTGGACTAAGATTGTATTCGCATTATTCGTTTACAAATTAAAATGTGATTTTGTAGGGTTGCTCGGGCGACAATATGAACGCCGTTTCACGCAACCGCAGATCTAATCTTGCTATATTTACCAAGTTTCTATTACTCAAAACTTTTTACATCTCTTTTCAAAAAACACATCTCCTGATAACCTTATATTGGAGGTGTGTTATGCAGAGCAAAAACCCAGAGGTCATAAAGCACGTTATATATATCTCACGGCCAACTCATTTTGACCATATTGTCTTGGAGGACATATTACAAACATCAAGATCAAATAATCCACAAAATGGGATTACTGGAAATTTGATTTATCATTCAGATTTATTTCTACAAATACTGGAGGGCCCACCTGAAGCAATAAACAAACTATACAGCAAAATTCTGTCTGACAGTCGGCATAATGACATTATAAAATTACGTGACTCTGAATTCCATACGAGGCTTTTTGCTTCTTGGGCAATGAAAAACGATGGTTATCAAAGTTGGATGTTGTCAAGACATGAGATAAATAAGTTTAATGCAGATGAGGCATTATCATTATTTGATAAATTGGCGAGAGAAACAGACCAATTTGTGTCTTAGATTAGCTGGAATCCTGATACCAAATAGCATGGACAGATAATTTTAAAGCTGATTACGTACCCCTAAATAGCCATATACACGGGATATCTATTATATGAGTAGCTAAGGTGGTTGGATACTCATGTAATAGGCATCAAGTCTAACACACAGTCAGATCAAAAATCGTGGTTGTGCTGAACCTCACAGATTTGGGATACTTCGTTTCAGGTTAGGGTTTTGGGAAAAGATAGCCTCTAATGCCATAGAGATCTCTAGTAATTTAATATCACCACGGCGTTTGCCGACAAGCTGGAGCCCAAAAGGTAAACCAAGGTAATCGTGTCCGCATGGCAGTGCCAATATAGGATGCCCTGTTAGCGTAAGAGCTGAACGAATTAGGGAAGCGTCCATGTAGTTTTCCATTTTTTTCCCGTTGATCTCAGTTGGAATACCATCCTCAATTCGGAAGGCGGGCGTAGCATTTCCCGGGACAATAAGCAGATCTATATCCTCAAAGAAAACCTCAAAATCTCTATAAATTTTTCGCCATTGATTCTCGGCTACAGAAACATCCAAGAGGCTCATTTTTTGCCCAGCTTCTACATTGGCAATAATATTTTTAGATAAAATGTTACGATGTTTATCATAGCGCGTCTTGTGGCTAGCCAGATAATTGACACAACGCAATGTCCAAAAACAATCTCTGGCATTGGAAAAATCTGGGTTGCGACAATCAAGAGACTGAAATGTGTTTGCAAGGGCGCCGATGACTTTTTTAAAACATCCCCGGATCCCATCATCCAACGGTGCAACACCCCCAAAATCCTCTGTCCACGCGACGTGGACATTTTTGAGGTTGGCTGGTTTAATTTTCAGAAAGGTTTCTGGGTTGCATGAGTTGGCCATGGGATCCCGATCGTCGTTGCCAACACAACCTGCCATCATAAGTGCGATGTCAGAAACGCTACGCGCCATAGGTCCCTGTACATTGAAATGTGTGTAATTGAGCGTGCGATTTTCACGGGGAACGAGACCCGGTGTTGAACGAAACCCCACAACGCCGCACCACGTTGCCGGATTTCTGAGGCTGCCACCCGTATCACCACCTTGACATAGCGGAAGCATATTTGTCGCCAAAGCTGCTGCTGCCCCCCCCGACGATCCTCCCGGGGTACGCTCAAGATCAAAGGGATTGCGAGTTGGCCCGTATACGAGGTTATTGGTTGAGGTGCCAGACCCAAACTCCGGTGTATTGGTCTTGCCAACAATAATGCCGCCGGCAGCTCTCAAGCGAGCAACGAGTGACTCATCCTCTATGGGTACATGATTTTTGAATAACTTTGAACCCCAAGTTGTTCGAAGACCCTTTGTTGCATTTAAATCTTTTATTCCGATAGGAAGACCATGTAGTGGGGGAAGAGCGTTCCCCGCCAGAACAGCATTTTCAGCAATTTTTGCTTCTCGTCGGGCTTGTTTTAAATCAGTCGCAACGATGGCATTTACCTGAGGATTGACGGATTCAATTCGTTTAATACATGCATCTAGAAGTTCTGTAGGTGAGAGTTCTCCGCGGCCAATCAGCCGTCGGGCTTCTGAAGCGCTTAACTCGTTTAGTTCATTCATATTCGGTAAGCCATGGTTGGGCTCTCCTTTAATTCATTGTGCATTCGGGCAACACTGCCCCCTCCAGCAAAAAGCCACGTCAGTTTTGTTGCGGGTCAAGATCCCACGAACCATATAAGATTTGTTTGGGTTTGAGTTGGTACATAAGGGGATAACAGAATGAGCAATATGAATCGCGCCATTCTGCCATTCGCCGTCCCAATTTGACACCAAATCGCGCCCGATGGCCATACCAAGGGAAGCTGTTTTGCAGCCATCAAGACAGATTCGAATTGAGCAGACCGCAGGTCCCATATGAAGTTGGCGTTTTGTTTCTGGTAGAGTAGTTGGTACCATTTTGTATCTTTTTTTCTAGCCAATATCAAAACCATCACTTCATTCAGGAATATAAAAACGTAAACATTTCTAATTTTTTATTTTAGGTATCATCAAAGAAAAGTCGAGGGTATGTTTCTCTATATTCTTCAAAAAGGACGTGCATGAGTTCGCTCGCCAAATTAAAAGTACTCGATCTTACAACGCACCTATCTGGACCTTATTGTTCCATGATTCTTGCAGATCACGGTGCTGATGTCGTTAAGGTAGAAAATCCTAACGGTGGGGATCCAATACGTCACTCTCCTCCTTTCCAAGAAGGTGAGAGTGCTCCTTTCATGCTTTGGAATCGTAATAAAAGGTCAGTTGCATTGGACCTAAAGAGTAAGGACGATTTGCGTATTTTACAAAAAATGGCCGAAAAAGCCGATGTAATGATTGAAAACTTTAGGCCCGGAACAGCGAGAAGACTCGGTATTGATTATAAAGCCATTACACAAATTAACCCTGAAGTAATTTATTGCTCAATTTCTGGTTTTGGACAAACAGGGCCTTATGCCGTCCGTGGAGGCTTTGACCTGATTGCAAACGCGATGTCTGGACTAATGTCAATTAATGGTCCTGCTGACGGTCCCCCCTTCAGGATCCCGATGCCAGTTTCAGACGTATGTGCAGGAATGCATGCAGCAATTGGTATATTATTGGCGCTGAACAATCGGCAGAATACTGGGTCTGGGCAATACGTTGACACAAGCCTTTTTGAGGCTGGGATATCTCTCGGTGTTTATGAAGCTGCCAGCGTTTTTGCAAATGGGGAAGTGCCAGAAAGGCTTGGGCAAGCGCACAGGGGAAGTGCACCGTATCAGATGTTTAAAACAGCAGATGGTTATATAACTGTCGGTGGGGCGCAGGAGAATTTTTGGGTTTCTCTATGTAAAGTTCTTGGTTGCGAGCATTTTTTGGATGACCCCAAATATAAGTCTAAAGAAGAACGGGTAAAAAACCATGTTCGTCTTGCCGGAGATTTGAGCTCTTTTTTCGAGGGTTATTCAACCGAAGAAATATGGGAACTGCTGGATGAGGCTGGTATTCCCGCTGGCCCAGTATTGAACCATGTTGACGTTTTTAATAATCCGCAAACAATTGAAAGAGGTATGGTTGAATCAGTTCGTCATTCAAAGGTTGGAGACATGAAAACTCTTGGGTCACCGGTGAAGCTGTCAAAAACACCTGCGGAAATTCAAAAAAGCGCTCCGTTATTGGGAGAGCATCGCCATCAAGTGCTGGACGATTGGAATATTTCTAAATGAGGCGATATTGCCCTGTGTTTTGCCCTTTTTGATTAATACTGCTGGAGATGTTTTTTGGGCACAAAAAACTATATACTCTGACAAATCAGATGGAACTATCTCCGTCCATTTTAACTGATCAAAAAGGTAGAAAACCTCTAATTAATGGCAGGAAGGCCATCGCTTTTTGAGGCAAACGTATTACGCTGAAACCCAATCGAGGCAGTATGAATAAAACAATCCCTGCTAATACCACTACCAGTAACAAAATAGGGAGCAAACTTGGCGGCCTTGGCTTTACTTCTCCGTCAACCACCTTTCCATCAAAGACATCATCATCCCGTTTCTTGGAGAGAAACTTTACAATAAACCAGCCAATAGATACGCCAGAAGCAGATAAATTTAGCAATCTGGAGATACCATAGATCTTGGGCTTGCTTACGCAGAAATCAAACGTTGTAGTTTATTCGTGCTCGCTATCAATATAAAGTAAAGTAAAAATTTAGATAGCCACGTTAGTTTGTGGAATAACGTATTGGGAGACAGCGATGAAAATAGTGGGAATAGGAATATGCTGTGCAATTATGCTTGGGGCGATATTGCAAATTGGACATCATCTATTCATTGACATCAATTCAGCATTATTTGTTTTAGGTGGAGCAACGGGATTTTTGGTCTTTAAGAAACATTCAGGTAATCACATCAAAAACTTTGGGCAGGGCGCAGTTTATTTTGGCTGGTTGGGAACTCTGATCGGATTAATTGCAATTACTAGCAACAGATTTATGGTGTGGGGTGATGTAGAAAAAATGGGTCCAGCTTTTGCAGTAGCGATGCTGACTATATTATATGGCTACACAATTAAAATGGTCACTATTGCCCTTGCTGAAGATTAATCCTTGTGGACAGTTATGATTCTTTCAGGAGATGCTTGAGTTGGGTAGTGGGAATATCACTCAACGCCTATTGCAAAAGCCATTCGTTAAGACAATCCTGTTGAGAGAATTATGGTGCCTGGCACAGTTTTTGATATTTAAAAGATAGGTAAATGTTCAATAAGAGCCTGACAACAAATTTAGCTGCGCTTGCAATTATAGCCGTCAGTTATCTGTCACCAAAATACAATGAGACAATATATCTAATTGGTCTTTTCGCACTCTCCGGTGGAATTACAAACTGGCTAGCTATTCACATGTTATTTGAGAAAGTACCATGCTTTTATGGATCGGGGGTAATCCCAAGCAGATTTGCAGAATTTAAATTGGGAATAAAGCAGCTTGTAATGACTGAATTTTTCACTCCACAAAATATAAACTTTTTCGCAGAGCAACAAACCGAAGTCTTTTCGGCAGATATTAACAACATGATTGATTTTGACCGTGTGTTTGATGGATTGGTTGAAGCCATAGAAGGCTCATCGATGGGGAGTATTTTAGCAATGCTGGGTGGCAGAAAAGCACTTCAACCTCTAAAAGAGCCTATCACCTTGAAACTTAAAGAAATCATAAGGGAAATAAATGAGTCAAAAAATGGTGACAAAAACCTGACTTCATCGTTGTTAACTAAGGTGGAACAAATAATTGACCAACGACTTGATGAACTTACGCCGTTACAAGTGAAAAATATAATACAGGAAATGATTCGCAAACATCTAGGGTGGCTAGTAGTTTGGGGCGGCGCAGTTGGAGGTTTTATCGGATTTGCAGTTGCAATAGTCTGAGCCTCACACAGGCTTCCCAAATTACTCACCAATTCATGAATTTCACGTCTACCCCACGAACAAGAATTTCCTGATCTTATTGCTTGTTGCGATACACCAGTGGTGAATATTACAGGCATTGAAAATGGCTTCGCTACAGGCATCTCAGTTGTTTAAGGTTAAACAACCGAGCGCTGCTATCATCAAAATTATGCCTTTAAGATTTGTACTTGCCGACGTTTTGGTGTGATATTGTCTATAGCTTGACC
>QBYK01000024.1 GCA_003282865.1 SAR116 cluster bacterium AG-325-I21
ATAGCAAAAGAATATCCAGATCCCATTCAGCGCTTAAACGCGCTGAGTCGGCACCTGATGGCCGTAATCAGTAACAGTTTAGCAGAAATAGTTGTCTGTTTTCGAGAAGTACAATCTTTGACAGGATCACGGCACCATGACGTCATGTGTATGCATGCAGAATACCAACAAATCTGGTCTGAAACTATCGATGAAGGTGTTCAGCAAAAGGTGTTTAGAGCGGTCGACAAAATTGCTGTGAAAGGCCTTTTGGGTATGTATTTCTACTCATGCCTATGGCTGAAACCCGATGGTCTTCAATCTCCTGAAGATATAGGGGATGTTTTTAGTGATCTTGTCATCCGCTCACTCTCTAGAGGCCCGGATGAATAACAAAGTTTTAAAAAAATACCATAAACCCAAACACTACAAAAGGAACTACTTAATTCCAGGTTATGGTCAGGGGATACGTGTCAGTTGTATTTTTGAGCCGCAGATAAACTCGGTTCTAAAAACGACTTTGGGTGATCACAAAATTAAAATAGGATGTGGTTCGGTCCTATTCTTCATTTCACCAATTTATTTTTTAATGTATTTGGAAAAGTCTGGTTGAGGTATTGTGCGCTATCTCGGAGCAGATGGATCTGTTCAAAATGCAAGGGTTTAATGTGTCTATCAACCAGATAATTTACTGTTTTTTGGCAATGCCAATTTTTTGATAGGACCAAGTTAATGCCAAAAGTTGCTATTAAAAATCACGAAATATCATTTAGTTTTAATGGTGTTTCTGGAGACATTAGCAGCTCAACCATAGTTTTAATTCATGGCGCAGGCGGACAAGAGATTGATTGGCCGATGGCATGGCGTAGCGCCAACGACCTAAATAGATCAATTGGATTGACGCCAAGTAACCACGGTGTAATCAGACTTTTTAATGCCGGATTAGACGATTACTCAATTTACGCTGTTGATTTACCCGGGCATGGAAAATCAGAAGGCAAAAGCAAATTGAGCATAGATGAATATTCGAATGACATCATAGATTTTCTGGATGCGATGGACCTCAAAAAAGTATGTCTAGTTGGACATTCTATGGGTGCTGCAATCGCATTAAATGCTTCCCTAAGTCGCCATTGGCGTATTTGTTCGGCTGTGGCCATTGGTGGTGCCAGCCAGATGAATGTCAATCATGCTATTCTTCAAGGCCTACAAAATACATTTGAAGTAACTGTCGACAGTATCGTTAGATATTCATGGCATAAAAAAACTGGAGCTGTCGCAGATAGTGAGCGAATGGCGGCGTATTTTAGAGAAAAGGCCAAACAAAGAATGCTGGATGCGGGCTCTAAAACTGTGCATGGCGATTTTCTCGCCTGTAGTAATTTTGATTTAAGTGAACGTTTGGAAGAAATTGCAGTTCCCGTGCTTGTAATTGCCTCTGATGGTGATCGAATGGTGCCCTTAAATGTGAGCCAGGAAATGGCTGAAAAGTTACCAAATGCTGAGTTTGTTTCTTTGGAAAATTGTGGCCACTTTCAGCACATTGAGCAAACCGCGAAAGTCGCCGGAAAAATAGTAACTTTTTTATTTAAACTTTGAAATACTTGACGCGCTGTTAACCAATTAATTTTTCCAGAAGATGGAGCAGCCATAACAAAAAAGAAAGAGAGGCTTATGCAGGATCAATCAACTCAAAATGTTAAAAGCTTGAAGCCTGGCATCGGTCAGGCGGTTTTTCAACCGCGGTGCCCTTCTCGTGGCCGTCCAGAAAATATTATTTGGGGACATGGGCATGGTCAATGCGCGCATTGCAGGATGAATGTAATGCCCTGTTGTGATGGCGAAATTTGCCAGACACACTAAGGTTTTAACGCCTTGCGCCAGACGCGACATTATCACGTGGTGGCGAATTAGCTCTTGTAATCACGTTTGGAAACGCTATACCTACATCAATATTTAATTACCGGGAGATCAGTCATGGATGTAAACATTGGCGTTCTGCTTGTTATTGGCTTTCCACTGGCGCTTGCTCTCACCCTTTGGGTATTTGGCAAAGTGTCAGTTCGTCCAGAATAAGACAGTGCATTAATGGATTACGTTATTTAAGTTAAAGACTAACCCATTGCCTTGATCGCGGCGTCAAATGCAAGAAGAACACACTTATGTCGGTTGCGGATATCGCGAACCGGCACGAAAGTTGCCATGTCCTCATTCGGCGCATATTCGGTGCGTTTGGCGATCCAGTTAGAAAAATCAGTAGTCATTTTGCGAGCATCTGCAGTACGGGCTCCCTCAAATTTTTTTAGTAAAAGGCCAGCTCCAGCTTCACACAAGGCACATCCACGTACACTCACGCCAATATTATGAATGGTACCGTCAGTACATGAAAAGGATATATCAACCCGATCACCGCAGGTTGGGTTGTTGTGACTAGCCTGCAACGGAGCGCTGGAGTCAAAATCGCTGGTGCGAGATTGATGCGCAAACTGAAGTATTTGTTTTTGATAAAGCGCTTCCAATTATTAAATCTCGTTTTTTCCGTCAAGCTACACAGCGCCACTAATAAGCAAATAAATAGCTGCTAATGCTACAATATACGTGAAGATAATCATCCAGTGCATAGACGTATACACATTTTCTTCTGGTACACCGGATGGACGCGGTTTTTGTGAAGATGATGCCATTGCTTAACCTCCCAATACTTATCTGTGCACACCTCAACCCAAATGGATTGGAATGAGAAATTACGTCATGAATGTTTAGCCTGCGGTAATGCCAAAAACAACCCAACAGATGTTGTTTTTGCAATGCCGCAATCGTATCAAGAGACATACATGCGCCAAGAAAAAATACTTTTTCGATTTTCTTGCATTGAAGATCAGCCAAAAGATATCTAAGGTTTGGGTCATATTATTCACAAGACAGTGATTTATCGAACTCATGCGTTTCCTCACATTATTTGTCATTTTGTTCGTTGGCTGGCTTCTAATGTCGGGCCATTATAATGGCCTTTTGATTGGGTTAGGTGTGGCAAGTTGTGCGCTTTGTGCGTGGCTTAGCCTCCGCATTGGTGCCACTGACAGTGAGGGGCTACCAGCACATCTATTTAGCCGCCTTCTTCCCTATCTAGCCTGGCTGATTGGCGAAATTATTTCATCGAATATAGCAACAGCCAAAATCATTCTTCGTCGAACGGCTGATCCTGAAATTTTTGAAGTTCCGGCTAATCAAGCAACTTCGGCTGGGCTGGCAAATTATGCCAATTCAATTACCCTGACGCCCGGAACCGTTACCGTTGATATTGACGAGGCGAAAACCGGAGCAAGCCGGTTCCTGGTTCATGCGCTGCACCCGCAATTCGGGAATGATGTGCGCGGTGGCGATATGGATCGACGTAATTGCGACCTTGAAGGGCTGGGTACAATGCTCTCAGGATCAGAACCATTGCCGGGTACGCCAACAAAATCTGCTTCGAAAAAAGTAGATAGAAAATCACCAGGAAGTATTTCCAAATGATGATGATTGTTGCAATAGTTGCCTGCGCAGTTTGCCTTGTGATGGCGCTTATCCGAACCGCATTAGGGCCAACGGCATTTGACCGTGTTCTGGCAGTTAATGCCATTGGCACTCTAATGATACTGGGCATTTCACTTCACGGCTTTATCATGGAACGGCCAGAATTTGTTGATATTGCCTTGCTATATGCAATTCTGAATTTCATTGGCACCTTTGCCGTGCTTAAGATCTTTAGTACTGGCTCACTTGGTGACCGTGGAAAAGGGTCAAAATAATGGAAGTGCTAATTTTTTTCCTTTCCGGCCTGTCAATCTTTGTTGGTATCGTTGCAATGCTTATTGGCAGCCTTGGTTTGATCCGCCTACCAGATGTGTTTTGCCGGATTCATGCAGTTGGCATGATTGATACCGCCGGTGCCAGTTTCATTATACTCGGCATGGTGATTTACGAAGGCTTTACCCTTGTGACGGTGAAGCTATTGTTTGTCGGCATTTTTCTGTTCTTCACGAGCCCAATCGCAACGCATGCGGTAGCCCAAGTGGCGCACACGATGGGAGTTGAGCCTGTTGGCCGCAATCTTTTGAAACGCCCTTTCGCGAAAACAACATCAACTCATCGAATTGGTAAAGGGAAACAAAAATGATAAGTCTGATCGTTGATGTGTTTTTGCTGGCGTTGCTTGTCCTAATTGCTGTGATGGTTGTTCGAACTTGCAAGCTATATGCGGTAATTGTGATGTCGGGTGCCTACTCGCTGACCTCAGCTGCAATTTTTGTAAACCTCGATGCTGTTGATGTGGCTTTTACCGAAGCGGCAGTAGGGGCTGGTATTTCAACTATCCTTTTTCTTGCAGTCATGGCGTATGTCCCAGCTGACGAAAAACCTAGTTTAAACCGAAATGTTCTGGCTGGTTTTATATGTATTGGGGCGGGAGCATTGCTGTTACTTGCCGTGGCCGATTTACCATCTTTTGGCGATCCGATGTCGCAAGTTCATCAGCATGTAGCACCCCGTTACCTCCTGGAGAGCGGAAGCGCGCTGCACATACCTAACGTAGTGACAACAGTTTTGGCAAGTTATCGCGGATTTGATACGCTTGGTGAAACGATTGTTGTCTTCACCGCGGGTCTTGGCGTTTTAATGCTCCTAGCCGGGGCAACGCGTACCCATCGTATGGCAAAAAAAACCGGCAAGAAAACTGCGTTAGGGGTATCAAAACGGCTGTCAAAGATTTTACCTAAAACAATGGGGAAAAAGGCATGAAACAAAATCCTGTATTCCGCGTTGTTGCTAAAATTCTTTTTGCGCCAATCATCATGTTTGGCTTGTATGTCCAGTTTCATGGGGATTATAGCCCAGGTGGTGGGTTTCAAGCCGGGGTTATTATAGCCGCTGCCTTTATTCTGCATGCGATTGTCTTTGGCCTTGAATCGGGCCGCCAGATCGTATCAGCACGGGTCAATCTCTGGATGATGGTTTTTGGCGTTTTGCTTTATGGTGGAGTTGGCGTTGTTTCTATGGCGAAGGGTGGTCTCTTTCTTGATTATACGGCGCTGACTGGTTCAGTTGCAACTGGCCAGCATATTGGGATTTTGCTCGTTGAGCTTGGTGTAGGTTTGACGGTTACAAGCGTAATGTTGGCGGTTTTCCATGCGTTTGCCGGTTTTGTTGAGGATCGTGCCAAATGATTGAGCAACTCGGAGATAGTTGGAACTATATCATTGTCATCATCTTGATGATGACGGGACTTTTTATAGTCATTGCACGTACAAATTTGATAAAAAAGTTGATTGGACTATCGATCTTTCAGACCTCGGTTTTCATTTTCTATATTTCACTTGGTAAGGTTGCGGGTGGTACAGCTCCCATTCTTGATGGAAATCCAGGCACGCTTTATTCAAACCCATTGCCACATGTATTGATTCTAACTGCGATTGTGGTTGGGGTGGCAACTACGGCTCTTGGGCTGGCACTTATTTTGCGGATTAATGAAGCTTTTGGTAGCATCGAAGAAGATGAAATAATCGCAGCAAAGTTAAACCAGTCGTTAGCGCGCCCTAAACGCCCGCTTGATAAGCATTCTGACTGATGGGAAGCGTTATTTTAACAAATTTACCGGCATTGCTGGTTGTGGTTCCATTACTGCTGGCCCCGATTAGCGCTCTATTCACATTTGCCAGTTTGGGTTGGGCTATTGCGGTTGTTGGCACAGGAGCGTCTCTGATTTTTGCGCTATTGCTGCAATCATTGACTGAAACCGGTGTTCGTATCAGTTACCACCTTGGTAACTGGGAACCACCATGGGGCATTGAGTTTGTTGTCGACTCAGCAAGCAGCTTGACACTTGTTGTGATGTCGGGTCTTGGGTTCCTCGCAACGCTCGCTGCTCGTCAACTTGTGACCAATGAAATAGCGGAAAAAGATATCGGCAAATTTTATGCAGCATGGCTTCTTGTAAGTGGTGGGTTATTTGGCCTTGTGATGACAGCTGATGCCTTTAATCTTTTTGTATTCCTAGAGATTTCTGCATTGGCATCGGTGATTTTGATTGGCATGGGCGCCGGTACCGACAGGCGCGCGCTGGTTGCTGGTTATCATTATCTTGTGATTGGCGCGGTGGGGGCCACTTTTTATGTCATTGGCGTTGGGTTTATTTACGCCATGACTGGCAGCTTGAACATGGCGGATATCGCCAGCCGTATACCAGACGCTAGTGGCAGCGCTGCTATTTATGTTGGCTTTGGTTTTATGGTGGCTGGCATCCTTGTTAAGGCGGCAATTTTTCCAGTGCATATTTGGCTTCCCGCCGCTTATAGCTATGCTCCATCTGCGGTTTCAACATTGCTTGCGTCAATTGCGACTAAAGCAGCACTTTATGTGTTGGCGAGGATCCTTTTTACCGTTTTCAGCGGTATGCCGGATGTTGTGACCATTGCCCTGTCGAACGTTATTGTGCCGCTTGCTATTGGTGGTGTTTTCGTTGGCACAATCATGGCTATTTATGAGGCTGACATTAAGAAACTGTTTGCTCATTCATCGGTTGCGCAAATTGGGTATATCGCTCTTGGCCTTGGTCTTGGAACTCCAGCCAGTGTCAGTGCTGCATTTATACACATTGGCAATCATGCGCTGATTAAAGGCGGTATTTTTATGGCCATCGGCGGGTTTGTTGCCGCTCTTGGTGCGCGTGCCAGCCTTGATAGTCTGATTGGAATAGGGCGGCGCCTTCCTCTCACTGCGACAGCATTTCTGATTTGCGGGCTTAGCCTTGCCGGATTACCCCTTACTGCTGGTTTCATCTCAAAACTGTATTTGGTGCGTGCGATTCTCGAAACCGAGTCTTATGTTATTCTCTCATTGGTACTGATTAGCAGCGCCTTATCAGTGGTTTATTTGTGGAAGATAATGGAAGTCATGTGGATGCAACCAGTTCCTGCAAGATCGCCAAAACTAGTTGAAAATCCGGCAATCTATTTGCCAATTTGGATCGTCGCTCTTGGTAATATCTGGTTTGGCATTGATGCCAGTTGGCTTGTTTCAGCCTCGCGAATGGCGGCTCAAATGCTCTTTGGTGTGTCATTAGGAGGCGGGACATGATGTCGCTTCAAACGGCAATGCTGATAGGCCTTTTAGCTCCCCTTGTGGTTGCAGTCTTAACGCCGTTTCTAGCTGTGCGCCATGTTTGGCGTGATGCGGCAGGGCCAGTTGGCGGTGTCCTCACATTTATCGCGGCAGTGCAAGTGGCTTTGGCAGTCATTGACGGCGAAACGCCGCGTCTATTTGTTGCGCAAATAGCTGAAGGCCTTGCCATCGAATTTGCCGTAACGCCGCTTGGTGCGATCTTTGGTCTTGTTGCATCCGGCCTTTGGATTCTGGCTGCTCTCTATTCGGTTGGATATATGCGCGGCAATCATGAGAAGCATCAAACCAGGTTTGCGGCTTTTTACGCGGTTGCTGTTCATGCGGCAATGGCAGTGGCGTGGTCGGGCAATCTTCTTGTGCTTTTTATCTTCTATGAGATTCTTACATTTTCTACATATCCACTTGTAACACATAAGGAAAGTGCTGTTGCGCGAAACGCTGGTCGCCTGTACATGAGCATCCTTGTGGGTACCTCGGTCATCCTTTTATTGCCAGCTGTCGTGTGGGTATGGTTCAACACCGGCACCCTCGACTTTCGACCTGGCGGCTATCTTGAAGGGCAAATTGATCCAACCATGGTGCCTATTTTACTCGGGCTATTTGCATTTGGTGTTGGCAAGGCGGCGTTAATGCCAATTCATCGCTGGTTGCCAGCTGCAATGGTGGCTCCTACGCCTGTATCCGCATTGCTACATGCGGTTGCGGTTGTTAAAGCCGGTGTTTTTACTATTCTGACCGTTGTTGTTTACGTGTTTGGTATCGATTTTCTAGCTAAAACCGGCGCATCTCAATGGTTAATTTGGCTTACTGCCTTTACCATTTTATCGTCAAGTGTGGTGGCCATCAGCAAGGATGATATTAAGGCACGCCTTGCCTATTCAACGATAAGTCAGCTTTCTTATATTGTTCTAGGAGCGGCGCTCGCATCCTCAATGGCTGTGCAAGGCGCTGCTATGCATATAGTAATGCATGCAGCGGGTAAAATTACATTGTTTTTTTGTGCCGGCGCTATCTACGTGCAGGCGCATCTTACCAAGGTTTCTGATCTAGACGGGCAGGGGCGTGAGATGCCCTGGGTGTTCACCGCGTTTTTCATTGGTGCGTTGTCCATTATTGGTATTCCTCCTCTTGGTGGGAGTTGGTCCAAATTCATGCTAATGGCGGGTGCCGCCGATGCTGGATACATCGCTATTCTTGCAGTTCTTGGATTATCATCCCTGTTGAATGTTTTTTATCTGCTGGAGCCGTTATCTCGTGCGTTTTTTCGAGAGAAAACCAAATTGGTCGAGGTCAAGCGTCATCCTTTGGTTGTTATTCCGCCAGTTATGACCGCTTTAATTTCTATTGCGTTATTTTTCTACAACGAGACTTTCTTTGATCTCGCAATCCTTGCAAGTAGGGGGCAATAATGAGAGACAGCGTATCAAACAAATTGCGGGTCATGGGCTCGAGATCAAAACTAGTGCTTTTGATTTTGGCTTTGGTGTTACTCCTACTCGAATTTTTTGTACATCGCCACGCTGAAACTGATATCGAGAATATCTTTTTTTTCCCTGCTCTATATGCATTTGTTATTTGCGTGGCGATTGTATTAGGAGGCATTGTTCTCAGGAAGTTAGTCATGCGCCGCGAGGATTATTACGATAATGGCTGAGTTACTTTTGAATTTTCCGCCTGGCTTGATTATGGTTCTAATGGCAACACCTGCGGCGTTGGTGCCCCATCATTACAGACAAATTTTTATACTTTTTGTTATCGCAGTGTCTGCTTTTTCTCTGACTGCTGGTCCCGGTATTCATTGGGAAACTGAAATTTCCGGATTTGATTTAATTTTAAACAGAGCAGACCACCTAACTTTACCCTTTGCTATCGTGTTCCACATAGCGGCAGTTCTTAATGTAATTTACGGATGGCATGAACCAAAACCTTTAGAACATTGTAGCGGTTTGGCCTACGCAGGTGCCGCGATCGCCGCGTTGCATGCTGGGGATTTGTTCTCACTTTTTATCTGGTGGGAATTGACTGCCGTGACCTCAGTGTTTCTCATATTAGCAAGTGGTTCCAATCAAGCCAAATATTCGGCAATGAGATATTTAATCATTCAGGTATTATCAGGAATGTTCCTCCTGAGCGGTGCCGTTCTAGTTTTTCAAGATAGTGGCTCGCTAATATTTGATAAAATGGCCCTGGGCTCGCTTGGTACCTGGCTCATTTTTGTAGCTTTTGGGGTAAAGGCAGCGTTTCCTCTCCTAAACGGTTGGTTGCAAGACTCTTATCCAGAGTCAACTGTCATTGGCACTGTAATGTTGTCTGCATTCACAACCAAGCTGGCTATCTACGCTTTGGCAAGAGGCTTCCCAGGAACGGATATACTAATAATAATCGGCTGTGTAATGACTATGTTTCCCGTTTTTTTTGCTGTGATCGAGAACGATATGCGACGCGTTCTTTCATACAGTTTAAACAATCAGCTTGGATTTATGGTTGTCGCGATTGGGGTTGGGACAGAGTTGGCAATAAATGGTGCTGTTGCTCATGCATTTGCACATATCATCTATAAAGGACTTCTTTTCATGAGTATGGGAGCAGTCCTCTATAGAGTTGGAACTGTGAAGGCTTCTGAACTTGGTGGTTTGTATAGAATGATGCCACTCACTTGCATTTTTTGCATAATTGGAGCTATGTCCATATCAGCTTTCCCTCTTTTTAGTGGTTTTGCGGCGAAGTCCCTAATTATGTCATCACTTGGATATGAGGGCTTGGTTTATGCCTACTTGATTTTATTAGCTGCTTCAGCGGGAGTGCTCCACCATTCGGGTATAAAAATCCCTTATTTTGCTTTTTTTGGTCACGATGGGGGACATCAAGTAAAGGAGGCCCCGCTCGGAATGCTTGTTGCTATGGGAATAGCGGGATTGCTGTGTATCATGATTGGAGTGCTCCCGTCTTTATTCTATTCTATTTTGCCTTATCAACTTGATTACAACCCTTATGACGCTGGTCACGTGGTTGCACAGTTGCAGTTGTTGATATTCTCAATACTAGCGTTTGCATTTTTAATGACTTTCAGAATATACCCACCAGAGTTGAAATCTACCGTTTTAAATTCTGACTGGCTCTATCGCAGAATATTTCCAGCCTTTGGTTGGCCGCTACTTGATGCGATTGTATCGGGCTGGGGGAGTTTTTTGCGCCAGGTGAGAAAAATTGTAAACTCAGCTTGGGATACGATCGACAAAATCATGCACAGCTCGTGGGCCGGTCCCACGGTAAGTGGGCGAGCTGTTCTTATCCAAGCAGGGTTGTTGTCCTCTATACTGCTGATTGCGTATGTGGCGGCCGGCTGAGGTGCGAGTTGATCCGAGCTTGCTCGCTCGTCTCCAACGCCTTGTAGTTGTTTTACTTATTTTGATACCCGCCAGTGCGCAAGCCGCTGATGAGCTGATGCAAGTCCCAGACTATGCTTTAGCTCAAATTCAGCTAACTCCGGCAAACAGCGCAACACCTTTTAATTTTAGTGTAAAGCTAGCGGTAACTACATCACAGCACGCCCATGGGCTGATGTTCTCCCCAGCATTGCCTGCTAAAAGTGGAATGTTGTTTTTGTTTGAAGATATGAAACCACGTACGTTCTGGATGAAGAATACACCCATCGCACTTGATATACTGTTTTTTGATGACAGCGGTAAGCTAGTTTCTTTAATCTCGAACGCTAAGCCCAACACCCTGACTTTACTTCATTCAAGGGTGGCTGCCAGATACGTTCTTGAAATTGGTGGTCTCGAGGCGTCACGTTTAAATATAAAAATTGGGTCTCGTCTGCATTTGCCCATTGTAATCAGTGACAATGAGCCCCAATCGCGCAAAAAATAAATAAAACGTCATTCTTGCACGATGAATACTTGAAATACTCTCAAAGGGGGGATAAGACAACAGCGTCGGAGTGTAGCGCAGCCTGGTAGCGCATCTGGTTTGGGACCAGAGGGCCGGGAGTTCGAATCTCTCCACTCCGACCAACCCCTTCTATTAAAAAACCATTAAGTTATAACGTGCTCCCAATAAAAAAGATTACGATATTAATTGCTTTTGTCAGTTTTTTAAAAAAATAGTTTGAGTGGGCTGACGCTAATCTTGCCTTAAAAAAATGTCCAACGCAGTGTTAGATCCGTTTAAAATAGAACATTGATTTAGCTATCAACTCGGAAAAGGCGCTCGCCCTCGGTAATTTGGATACGATTTTGCGAGCGGACTTCTTCCACCTCTGGTTTTATTTTATCAAAAACCGAAAGTGCAATCTTTTTGTCTGGATAGTGAATAATGTACATTCCAGAGTTGTCAGAACTTTTTACAAACTCTGCTGATATAGCGCCCAAACTGATGACTTTTGGTGACCACACGTTTTCAAAATAGGTCACGGTCATATCAAATTGCATTTTTGATTGTGCTGTGATCGAAACAACTCTTATGTACATTAAAGACTCCAATTTGATGTTACCTCGGCATGACCAGACACACCCGTATTATGCAAGACGTTACATTAGCTCTGGATAGCAGCAATGTATAGCGGTTGAGGCTGCTGGGCTAAAAGCTGTCTTTCCTGTCACTATGTTTTATCTATTACCGTTTTTGGGAAACTTGAAACTAGTCTAATATTGTTTACCCACTAATATTTAAATTTGCATGACGGCCACCTCTCTCTTTTAAGGTGTGGGTACAAAGAGGTAATCGGTATGTTCGTCTAATTTATGTACGCGGTCCCATTCATAGTCAGAGTTGAGGACAAAGGCCTCGTACCTGGCCGCGATGAAGTTTAAAAAAATCTTTTCTGCTGATCCCCTAAAATTATCCGTACGCCTCTGAACTAGTTCAACAAACCAGATTGGTCGCACATTGTAGAAAAGGTTTGGAGCGCCAGCAATAACCTGTTCTTCTGCACCTTCGACATCTAATTTTATAATGTCTACGTGTTCAACTTTTTCATCAGTTAAAACATCATCAAGTCGTTTGGCTTCAACCGTCTCAACAAAGACTTGCTGATTATCCGCTTTCCCAATATGTGACAATCCAACCCGCAACGAGCCGGATTTTTTTAGCGGTGTCTTTAAATCGACGATCGCGTTCTTATGGCTTAACGCCACTTTACGACAACGCACTAAAGGCATAGTAGCTGTTATATTTAACAGAATAGAAAACACATAAAATGAAGGCTCAATTGCAATGATTTTCTTTGGAGTGTTAGGCGCTTTCATGAAGGCTTTCGTAAACAAACCAACATTGGCCCCAATATCTAAAATTACTGGATTTTCTTTACCGGTTTTTGTGGAAATCGCTGCAGCTAATTTTGACATTCGGTTATTTCGCCGAGTTTTTAACAGCAGAACAAACCATCTGATTTTTTGCTGAAGGGTAAGCGATTTATTTAAAAGGATTGAACTTGGACCAGAATGCACAAAAAACTCTGAAAATAATGGGCTAACGAACGCTATAATTTTGTTCAAAACAAAAAAGCAAGTGACGGTTTGGGTCACCTCTTTGTAAAAATGTAACATAATCGTGGTGAGAGTAAAGATATCATGGAATAATGGCAGCACCAGATGTCACACAAAATTTCAATTGGAATATTTTTAAAATGGCTCTTTTCGTAAGTCAGTTTTGGAATTAAGTCCTATCTAATTTTTTTAATTCGGTGCACATTCGAAATGGAGGGTGCAACCTTGATTATAAACGAGGGCAATATGAATGCGAAAATTTACAAACCTAGCAAAACTGCTACGCAATCGGGACGCGAAGGCAAAAACAGCCGCGGATGTGAATGGGTTCTAACCTATGCTCGCCAGAGCGCTGCAACCCCTGACCGTTTGATGGGCTGGCAATCATCATCCGATACGGCGCGCCAGGTTCGGATGTATTTTCCAAACCTTGACTCGGCCATTGCCTACGCAGTTTCACACAACATCGACTACGTGGTTCAACAGCCAAAATCGCGCCGGGTACGGCCAAAGGCTTATGCAGACAATTTTGCTTTTTCACGAAATGGTGCATGGACGCATTAAGTGACTAAGGCGTGGTCAGCCCTAATAACAATTTAATTTTTTATTCAATCAGGCATCAATCAATTAGAGCGTTGGTGGACTCCAAATTGTATTCGCCAGTCAAGCCCCTAGTAGTGATATTGCGCGCGTAATGCTCAGTGCATTATCACGGAAGGCGTTTCAGGCTCGGGGTATTGTGAAATTGATTGTGCTTTGCATCAGATGCTCTTGGGTGTTAACAATTAGTCCAGGTGAACTATACTGATTTTTAAAAAACGGTTCCGTAGCTCAACTGGATAGAGCAACTGCCTTCTAAGCAGTAGGTTGGGGGTTCGAGCCCTCCCGGAATCACCATTATCTTCAGTTACTTAAGACAAATGAAGCCCCAAATTCATTGCATTGGTACCACTATTGTTTCAATGGAGTGACAAATGGCTACATTTCAACAACGCAGCGGCAAATGGTTGGCACGGGTAAGAAAAGTCGGCTTTCCGCCACAATCGAAAACATTTAGCAGTAAAAGAATGGCGCAAGCCTGGACTATGCAGTTAGAGTATGGATTCCAGACGGGTATCGCTGGGCTTCCGGACAAGACGACAAACCTTGGCGACTTGCTCATGCGCTACCAAAAGACGGTCGCACCACACAAGAAGAGCCACAAGGACGAGGCGAGGCGCATTAACTGGCTTCTAAGGCGTCCAATATCCACCCGTATCCTCAGCCATCTAACGCCAGCGGTAATCTCAAGATTCTCAATAAAAAGAGTGATTCTGTGATAATGATAAATTGCATTTTAACAATGCCTTAGGATTTACAACTTATGTTATCTATAAGCTAGTTCTTGTACCAATCTTGTACCAGTTGCACCAAAATAAGGGACATTTTAGGTCGATTTGTCTGTTATCCCTATGCCTTGACAATCTGAGGTTATCCTGTCTTTATCAAATGAATCCAATGCCTTGTCTTTGGTGTTGTCTTAATTAACGGATAGTAATCCGTAGCTCAACTGGATAGAGCAACTGCCTTCTGAGCGGTAGGTTGGGAGTTGGAACTTTCCAAAAATAATTTTTATTTCAATGGGCTATGATTTTCCATCACTTCGTTTTTAGTTCGGGCTACACCGGGGCTACAGAACAAAGGCGCTAAAAGAACAACTCAAAAAAAATGCGAAATCGTGGTTTATAAATGATTAAAAAGGTAAAAACCCTCTGATCAATGGCAAAAAAGCAAACGCTTTTTGAAGCAAGCCCATCACGCTGATCCCAAAACGCGGTAACACAAAGAGCAAAACCCCAGCTACCACCATTCCAAGTAACACAAGAGGAACCAGGCTCCGCTTGCTTGGCCTCGCATCAGCGTCAAACACCTCTCCCTCGATGACATCCTCATCTTGCTTCTTGGAGAAAAGCTTCGAGATAAACAATCCGATAGCGATGCCTAACGCGGCTAAGATAAGTAATCTGAACATTTTTTATATGTTAGGTTTGCCTGCGCAAAAATCAACTAAGTTTTCGCTGTAACGTGGGGGGGCAAAAAAAGACTAACTCCAATCATCAATATAAACAGGTTGATACAGCATAATACAGGGAGTAAACTGCTTTTAGGTGGTAGGTGGGGACTTCAAGGCCTCCTGGATTCGCCATTATTGAAATAGATTTTTTATGTTAAATAAATTTTGTTTTTAGCGCTGAGTTAACCAACGTCGCAGAAAAACCCTGAAAAGGTCCTATTGTTACTGACTCGGTATCCTATTGGTTTTATAATAAAAATACATGATTGATAGAATGGCTCAGCTATTTTCGTTGGCTCTTGTATTGCAAAAGAAATAGGTTGGGCCATCAAAGTTTAACTACATCATCATTTGTTAATTAGTTGAGGGTATAAAAGGTGAATGAGAAAGCTATTAGTTTATTGAATAAAACTCTAACCATTCATTTTCCAATGGATGAACTTGGTGTTTATATGCATGGATCAGAGTTAGATGATAAAGCAATACCTATCTTAGCTAAAAGCTTATCCATATTGGGGCTTACGTTGCCCAAAGTTCCGAAGAAGATTGTTTTCAGAAGCCGCTGGTCGGTGCCTGGCTATGCACCCGACGAGACTATGAGCCTCTTATCAATGAAAAAGAATAATCCAAATGTAGAATTCAGTAAATTGGAACGTCTTTATGAGAACAATATGCTCTTAAAATTTTTATGGGAAGAAGGTTTTTCAGCGGAGAGTCTAAATTGGAGAGAATTGCTACTTCTGTGTAATCGTTTGGTAGAACGTTCAGCAACAGACTTTGATGTGTTCCTGAGGTTTTCCTTAATGGAAGATGAGACGCTTGAATTAATTACAAATTAATATCGACAACTGTAAAAAGGCAACATTCGAATTCATAGGGTTTAAATTAAGCAAACAAGTTTGAGTTATTCGTTAATGCTCAATTACTGTTTCCTATGTAATTCAAGATACTGTCATTTAAATGAAGGACGAGGCTGCATTTTGGAGCCCAAACAGGTTACAGGCTCTACGATTTAGTCCGTTTAGTGAAGGAAAACAGGTGGAAGAGTTGTTATTGATGTTTACTTTATTCAAGTTTTCTGACTTTTGTATGTGCATGATTACCAGGTGAACTGCCAAGTCTCTTATATTAAATGCTATTTATGAAATCCATCGTGCGCTTCACGCAAAGTCAATTAAAAGTATTAGTTTTCTGAGTAGGGACTTCAAAAGGGGGATGGCGCTCATCTTTATGTCGAGTGTTTCTGCTTGCAGCGGGGTTCCAATCCCTCAGGGCTTTAACTGCCAGCAATTTGATGTCTCTGTCTTTGTTTCTAATCAATCCAGATCTCTGTTGATGTGGGCTTGAAGCCGTTGCAGGGATTACGCATTTGCAGACAATTTGAAAGTACGGCCAAAACATTGCACTCAGCTTTTAAACTGACATAACTTCCTGGTTTTAAGTCGGCTTCAGCTATGCCTGCTGACCCCTCAGCCATAATTGGAACGCTCATGAACCAGTTTACATTTGGAACAAATGAGGTGATGTCCATCCCGTGCGTCTTAAGTTCTTGGGTAAAGTTCGTGTAACGAGACTCGGTTGTTTTTACACTGTAACGAAGCTTGTTATTGGCATTGCTACAACATCCATAAATTGTGTCGTGTTTACCAAAGGTGTCTTCAATTACACTCAAGAGTGGTTTGCCACTATCTGCGTATAATACCGTTCCTTCATCAACATAGACGTTACCCTGAACCTTTACCATATTAGTTGCAGAATAACGATCTGATGTGTTGTCTGCATCATAACAAAGGAAGTCAACCGCTTGCTGGCCATAAGTGTCTTTGATGGTGAGCACTTGCCCTTTCTTGACCAATCCAGACCATGGCTGCTTAACATCTACTGTAACTGTTTGATTTGCCATAATGAACTCTCCAATACTTGAATGCAAAAATGCATTTTCTCTCACTTTATCACATCCAATAACGCGCTAAACAAAACATGGTTAAACTTGCCAAAATGTTGACAGGATGGCAGTGTTAAAAATATTGCGTAGTTGCTTGAAACGTTTTTTATCGATAGACCGGACTAGCAGTCATCGGGCGTGGCACTGCCGCTAACGCTCCAAAGTAAGATTACGTGGGTTGGGGAGCATTCCATGAAAGTCAAAGCCGCTTTAATTTTTGATCAAGGTTTGCCACGACCTTACGAGAACAGTCAGGCAGTTAAGATCGAACAGGTCGACTTATCTGGACCAAATGAAACTGAAGTAATGGTTCAAGTTGCGGCTGCGGGTGTGTGCCATTCTGATCTCTCGGTCGTCAATGGCAATAGGGTGCGGCCAGTGCCAATGGTTTTAGGGCACGAGGGTGCTGGTATTGTTGTGGAAGTTGGGGCTCTTGTAAGGGGCATTTCTGTTGGTGATCACGTAGCCTTCATTTTTATGCCAAATTGCGGTGATTGTTTGCAGTGTCGTGCTGGAAAACCGTCAAATTGTGAACAAGGAAATGCCGCAAATGCGGCTGGCAGGCTATTATCGGGGGAAAGACGAATTGCATTAAACGGTAGAGAGATTAATCATTACGCCGGAGTTAGTTGTTTTGCTGAATTCGTAACAGCAGATCATCGATCAGTCGTTAAACTTCCAAATGAAGTGCCATTCGATGTTGCCGCCGTTTTTTCTTGCGCTGTCATCACTGGTGTTGGCGCAGTGGTAAACACTGCTAAAGTTCCCATGGGGGCTTCTGTTGGTGTCGTTGGGTTAGGTGGGGTTGGACTGTCTGCTATGCTTGGTGCCAAGGCAAGCGGTGCCAGACAAATAATAGGTATTGACCCCGTCAAATATAAGCGGGATGGTGCAAAACAGCTTGGAGCAGATATGGTCTTTAACCCCGAGGACAGTGATGTTGTTGAAAAAATTAGGGATGCCACAAGTGGCGGCCTTGATTATGTTTTTGAAGCGGTTGGGGAGGTAGAGGCAATTGAACTTGCTTATGCAGTTACTGGTCGAGGTGGCACCACTACCTCGAGCGGATTGTCGCATCCTTCCAAGAATTTTTCAGTGAGTCATGTTCAGTTGGTTTCGGAAGAGCGGACTATTAAAGGTAGTTTTTTGGGCGGCTGTGTCCCTAAAAGAGATATTCCAAATTACATACAGATGTACCAGGATGGAAAGTTACCGGTTGACCAATTGATTAAAGGCCATATTGACCTTGAAAATATAAATGAGGCTTTTGATAAGCTCGATCAAGGTGAGACAGTACGACAAGTTATTGTTTTTGAATAAATTTTTTGCGATATTACCTGTGCCACGACATGAACGGCAATGCTGAGTAATAAATGCCCAAGATTTTTAAGGACCGGTAGCACCCCTGATTGCAAAGTCTCTTAACTCAAGTTGTTATGAGAGCCGAAACTATTGTGTGCTCAGATGGCTTGCAATTTTGGAAATTTCATCTGATTTATATCTTCAACAAGGCAGACCCGCAGTGGTGAAAGGCCGTTGAAGCCAACTGACGAGTAGTTAGCGGTATATGCTCCAGTGTCATGCACCAAAACAATATCACCAGATCTTAGGTCAACAGGCGTTTCTACTGGGTTGCGTCCATACATTGTATCAATTGAGTCACAGGTGGGCCCAGCAATGATCGTTGGGGTGCTCGCGCTATTTCGGCGTTCCGGCAAGGTTAATCGATATCGAATTGCCTCTCCCTCAGTTTCAGGTAGTCCGTGGAATCTGCCAACATCTAGATATACCCAGCGTTGCGCATCATTCGAGTTTTTCAGGGAAACCAGAACGACTTCGCTGACAATGATGCCAGCATCGCCAACCATTGCGCGGCCGGGTTCTGCAATCACTCGCGGTTGCTTGTCTCCAAAATGAACATTCAATGCTGCCTTGATAACACTGGCGTAGGTGGAAATATCTGGAACTTTATTATCACCAAAAGTGGTTGGAAACCCACCGCCTATATTAATCGTGTCCAATGCAATACCGCGTTCCTCAAGTTGTCTGAAAATTCTGCTTAACTGGGCAACTGGTGCCTGCCATGTGATCGGTTCAGTTTGTTAAGAGCCAACGTGAAATGAAATACCAGAGGGTATAAGTCCTAATTCACTAGCTTCACTCATTAATCCAACGGTCATATTTTCATCACAGCCAAATTTTCTACTAAGTGGCCATTGCGCGCCGGTTCCAAAATCATTTGCTACTATACGGCAGCAAACACTGGATCCCGGTGCATGGTCGGAAATCTTTTGTAACTCTTCCCTGGCATCAAAGGTGAAATAGCGCACGCCAATTTTGTGTGCATCAGCAATGTCGGTGGCTTTCTTTAAGGTGCTATCAAAACAAATGTTCGAAGGACGGCTTCCGGCAGCAAGAACGAGAGTAATTTAATGAAAAGAGGCGCAATCGAAATAGGCACCTTCAGCGACAAGAAGCGATAAGACGTCAGGCTGGGGATTCGCCTTCACCGCATAGAATATCTTTATATTGCCCATTTTGTGGCAAAAATTCCTGTAATTTTTTGCGATCTGTTCCCGGTCAAGAACCAAGCAAGGAGTTGAGATCTTTGTATCAATAAGTGCATTTTCAATGCGCATGATCATCTTAAACATTCCCAAATTACAACGTGTCTTTGGCATAACACTTGGTTACGTTTCCCATTATTAGTCTGTAGAGAGTTGCACAACGCGAAAACGAAATTTATTGGTGTTTCAAGTCTTATATAGTCTTTGATTTATTTCATATTTTCAGTTTGCAAAAACTTTTATTTTTACTGGGTAGCAAAGCGAGTCACAGCTTTTTTGTAGGTGTTAGTGGGAGCGCGTGAATAGTATTTCTTAGAAACGTCAAGTTTATTAAAAAGCCTCTAAAAGAAACATATAACCTATTGACTTTACCCCTCTGCCTATGACCCTATTAAACCTTAATTTTTTACAAAGAGGTCGTGTTATGAAGAAAAGTGCATTTACTATCGTTCTTTTAGCTAGCTGTTTAGCTTTCGGTGCTTGTTCAAGCTACCCAACATGGGTTCCCGATTGGGCGCAAATCGGAGCTGATTAAGCCGGTATAACACGAAGAAAACCAAAGCGTTGCTCTCATAAAAACTTCTTTGAGAATGGCGCTGGCTCAATAGCGTTGACAATAGCACGGGCTTTGTCCTGTGCTATTGCTTTAGGAGTCTGGTTTATTACATCTGACTAAAAAAGTGAATAATAATTTATTGTTTGTTATCAGTTTTATTGAAAATAATTTGTATTTCGCAGGGTTTTTCGACAGAGGGAGGAAGTAAATAATTGCAAAGCAGGTGGTTTCTGTCTTTGGTCTAGACTCTATGGGGCTCGGTGTTGCTTGTTCAGCGCTCGCTGGAGGGCATGATGTTTTTGGCTTTGATATCCACGCACAAAGCCAGTCCAATTTCATTGCAAGGGGTGGGCAAACTGGAGTTATGAAAAATACTTTAGCAAAATCTAACTTTGTGGTTTCGGTTGTGCTAAATGGGGCCCAAACTGAAGATTTGCTTTTTGGTGCTAAGGGTGTTGTCCCGCAAATGCATGCTGGGTCAGTCGTTGTGTCTTGTGCAACGCTGGCTCCTGAAACAGCCCAAAGGCTTGCCAAAAAATGTGACAGTTATCAGGCCTTTATCTAGATGCACCTATTTCTGGAGGGCCTGTCAACGCGTCAAAGGGTAGGCTAACCGTCATGGCCTCTGGCCCCAAAGCGGCTTTTGGTGCTGCAATGCCAGTTCTTCGTGGCATCTCTGAAAATGTTTACAACCTTGGGGAGAAGGCTGGCCCCGGATCTGCAATGAAATTGGTAAATCAACTTTTGGCCGGGATTCATATCGTGGCTATGGGAGAAGCATTGACCTTTGGCATGAGTCTAAGGCATTGATGCGGATCGCATTGTTGAAATTGTTCCAAAGTGTGCGGGTACAAGCTGGATTTTTGAAAATCTTGGTGCAAATGTTGTTAATGGTGATTACAGGCCACATTCGGCAATCAATATTTGGTTGAAAGACCTCGGAATTGTCCTTGACGTGGCCCAGGCACAACATTTTTTGGCACCACTTACTGCTGCAGCACTTCAATAATTTGTGGCCGCGGTAAGACAGGGGCTTGGAGGCGAGGGTGATGCCGCTGTTGCAAAGGTTTACGCGCATAATGCAAATATAAAATTGCCGAATTAAGGCTAGACATTGGTTTGTGAGTGTTAATCACCAGATTCGATAGGAGCATCAGATGCGCCCCATTCACTCCATGACCCATCATAAACTAGCACATCTTCATTGCCGAGAAGGGCTAGTCCTAGGGCAAGCCCGCAAGCTGTCACTCCTGACCCACAGGTGGTGATAACCGGAAGTGCTGGATCAATGCCACCAGCATTAAAGGCCTCAGCAATATCATCAAGAGAGCGGAGGCCGCCCCGATTGTTGATTAGACTAGCAATAGGAACGTTTGATGCGCCAGGCATGCGTCCACTGCGTAATCGGGCCCGCGGCTCAGGTTCAAGGCCAGCAAACCGGCCGGGTGAACGTGCATCGGCAATTTGACCGGCAGCGCCTCGTTTAACAAGTTGACGCAAACTTGCAATTGAAATCATTTGCGCCCCAGCAGACGCACGAACCGTAAACGTTCCCCGGTCGTTTTGCGATGTTTTCAGGCCACTCTCAGTAGCGCCAGATATGGCAAGCCATGATTTTAGACCACCGTCTAGAACACTAACTTTGTCATGCCCGAACAACCGAAGCATCCACCACGCGCGCGCAGCGCTGAGGAAAACCGAATTACAATAGACAATAACATGATCGTCATTTTCAATTCCCAATGCTTGCATTTTAGATTGGAAGAACTCGGCAGATGGCAGGGTATGTGGTAATTTTGATGACTCATCCGAAATCTTATCAATATCAAACCAGCCTGCACCGGCAATTCGGCAGGCAAGATGTTCTTCTTTTGCGTTGCGCCCTAATGTTGGCAGATGAGATGTGGCGTCAAGAATTTTTATTTCCGGCTTGCCAATGTTGCAAGCAAGCCATCCAGCACTAACGGTGAGGGGTGTGAGAGATGAAGGTGACATTAAACAACTCGTTTTTACATTAGAGATTTGGTAAATAGCGTACCTTATAGCAAGGACTTTATGCATACTAAGCTAAAGCCATGAGGGAATGGGTAAATCCTTTGATTTTAAAAATTCTGGATTCCAGATTTTTGATTGATAGCGTTGTCCGGAGTCGCATAAAATTGTCACGATTGTGTGACCGGGTCCCATCTCATGGGCCATTTCCACCGCGCCGGCAACGTTAATTGCGCTTGAACCACCAAGGTAAAGCCCCTCATACCGCATCAGATCAAAAATGAACGGTAATGCGGCAGAGTCTGACAAGCAAAAGGCCATATCAATGGGCGCTTCAGCTAAATTGGCGGTAATGCGCCCCTGACCAATCCCCTCTGAAATCGAGTCTCCATCTGACTTTAGCTCACCGTCCCGGTAATAGCTAAACAATGCCGATCCTTCAGGGTCGGCAAGTCCAACCTTAATCGAGTGGCGTTGTTCTTTTAAAAATTTGCCAACACCAGCAATTGTGCCTCCAGAACCAACGGCACAAATAAAGCCGTCAATTTTATGCCCTGTTTGTTCCCATATTTCAGGGCCCGTTGACCAGTAATGGCCATGCAAATTTGCAGTATTATCAAATTGATTGGCCCACAACACGCCACCGTCATGCGTCTCAGCGAGTTTTTTTGCCAGTGCTTGGGAGTAGCGCACGTAGTTATTTGGGTTCTTATAGGGGGCTGCTGGTACAAGGCGAAGATCTGCACCGCAAACCCTTAGTACTTCTTTTTTTTCCTCGCTTTGGGTTTCTGGCATTACTATCACGGATCTATAACCCTTGGCGTTGCCAACCATCGTCAGTCCAATACCGGTGTTTCCTGCGGTGCCCTCCACAATGAGCCCACCTGGGACAAGATTGCCGCGCGCTTCAGCATCTTCGATAATGGCTTTTGCTGCCCGGTCCTTTACCGAACCGCCCGGGTTCATAAACTCCGCTTTTCCGTATATCTCACATCCCGTCATATCAGAGATGCCCTTCAGGCGTATTAACGGGGTATTCCCTATCGCGGCAACAAATCCAGGTAGATTCTGTTGTGGCATGAAAGCACCTAACAGTTATAATAATTGAAGCGTTCGATAAGCTCATACGTTGAAAATAAGTAACTGCAATTAATGGTTCAGCAGTTATTGATAACCTTTGACGCAGAAGCGGAATCGCCATAGTGAGACAACAATGTAAAAGCTCTGTCTCATTTGTAAATCGAAAACTTTGTCCGACAATTTTGTCACTCTATGTATTTATTTTTTCAAAGATGCCGCATCAGAGAATTCCTTTGTTGGCATGAGACGAAGTTCATGGCAGTCTTTTAGTGTTGTGGTGCGGTATTCAATGGCCGTGTTTTGGAACAATAAGTCAAATTAGACAAGCACGTTATGGCTCGTATTACACTTATTCGACATGGAAAAACTGAGATCCCCTCTCATGAAAAACATGATTTTGATCGATCACTGATCTCGCGTGGACAGCAAAATTCATTTGCTGTTGGAGCGTTTTTGAGAGAACACAAAATGTTGCCACAGCTCGTTCTAGTGTCGTCTGCGGCTAGAACACGCGAAACCTACGGATTTATGAAAACTCAATGGCCTGATGGAATCGCCGTTAAGTTTATTGATGAGTTGTATGAAGCGTCTGCTGACACACTGTTAAGTGTTATTTTAAACAATTGTGGTGTTCAATCGAATGTCGCAGTGATTGGTCACAATCCCAGTTTGGTTATTTTACTTAACTATATGGTAGCCGATAATCACCATGCAGCTTTTAACGGTCGGGTTACCGAGCATGACCTGTCTTATTTCCCTACTTGTTGCTTCGCTGATATCGGGTTTGAGTCACATCAGGTAACTGATATTCTTGTGAGAAGTGGAAAACTGTTATCTATGAAACGTGTACGTGAACTTTAATTTAGCAAGTTTATTTTTGCTTTTTTCGTTCTATTACTTATTGTAATTTTTGTATCAGTGTATTAAAACAATATTACAGTAATTGTTTATGTCGCATACAAAAGGCTGAAATGAAATGAAACGGGACCAGATAAATAGCGTCCATGAGGATGATTTATTTGAAGCTATTCTGGCGTTAAAGAGTTCTGATGAAACACGTAATTTCTTTTATGACCTTTGTACCCCCGCTGAGTTAGAGGGGCTAATTGATCGTTGGCGCGTTGCACAAATGCTAATTCAAAAAACTCCATATCGTAGAATCGCCGAGGAGACCAACGTCAGTACGGCGACAATTGTTCGAGTAGCGAGATTTTTGAATAATGGATTTGATGGGTATAAAACGATTATGCAAAGACAGGGTAAATTATGAGCAAAGAGAAGCGTCTTAAAATAGCCATTCAAAAATCTGGCAGGCTTGCTGACATGTCAATGCAGTTACTAGAAAAATGCGGCATTTTTCTCGCCAAAAGCCGCGATCAATTACTGTGTCGTGCGCAAAATTTTCCAATGGATATATTTTTGGTGCGTGATGATGATATTCCAGCTTTTTTAGCTACAGATGTTTGCCAATTGGGGATTCTGGGGCAGAATGTACTTCTTGAAAAACAGGCCATAAGCAATGGTAAATTTTCTAGTCTGGAGCAACTTTTACCAATTGCTCACGGTAAATGCCGCCTGTCTATCGCGGTACCACAAGACTTCATATATGACTCGATTGCTTCGCTCAATGGAAAGGTTATTGCTACATCATATAAGGGGCTGCTCGGGCAATATCTTGCTACCCATAAAATCAAAGCGGATATTGTGACGATGGAAGGCGCGGTCGAGGTGGCACCTCGAACCCATCTTGCCGATGTTATTTGCGATCTTGTGTCAACGGGAAGCACATTAATTTCAAACGGGCTTGTTGAAAAAGACGTTATTTTGGAGTCGCAAGCTGTTTTGGTAACAAACCAGATTAGTGATCCTGAAATTGCCGCAATTTCAGACAAGATTACTTCTCGTATAAAAGCTGTGCTACGGGCAGAAAACAGCCGCTATATAATGCTGAATAGTCCCACTAAAAGCCTCGAAGCAATCAAAGCCGTTCTTCCTGGGTCACAATCACCCACCGTGATGCCATTACAGGGTTACGATGACATGGTCGCCGTGCATGCTGTCTGCGAGGAGGGCGTGTTCTGGGAAACAATGGAGGATTTAAGGGATTGCGGTGCTAACTCCATACTAGTTGTTCCTATCGAAAAAATGTTGGATTAACATTGTGTCATATTCTTTAGTTTCAAATAATAAGGGTATCTGCCAGCGTGCCCGCCCGGAAGTTCTAGCAATGGTGGGCTATGCCTCGGCGCGGTCTCTAGAAGTGCCTGAACCTCAAACGATCTTTTTAGATGCGAACGAATGTGCGTTTGAGCCCTATGTTGGGGCAAGTGGTCTTTCTCGCTATCCATTACAACAACCAGGCTTGTTGGTTGATGCGCTTTGCCGTTGGTTGGATGTATCATCGCGCAATTTGACCATTACTCGCGGTGCGGATGAAGCAATTGATTGCCTGATGCGCGCGTTTTGTGTGCCAGGCCTCGATAATGTGGTGATTTGTCCGCCAACCTTTGCCATGTATGCGCAATCTGCAATGCTGCAGGGTGTTGCGGTTAAAATCGCCATGCTGGACAGGGGTTTTGGCTTAGATTTGAAAGCAATTACCAACACAGTTGATGACAATACAAAGATGATTTTTGTTTGTTCTCCAAATAATCCTACCGCTAATCTGATGGATGCTGGGACGATCATAAAATTGTGCCAGACTTTTCAGGACAAGGTTTTGATTGTTGTTGATGAAACCTACATCGAATTTAGCGCTCAAGAAACAACCATCAAGGAGCTTGATAATTTTGCCAATCTGGTGGTGCTTCGTACTTTATCAAAATCTCATGCGGCGGCGGGTTTGCGATGCGGTGCGGCGGTTGCGCATTCCGATGTCAGCGCGCTACTGCAAAAGGTGCTAGCACCATATCCATTGGCCGTGCCCGTGATTGATGAAGTCCTGTCAATTCTGAAACCAGAAAATACGGCAAAACTTGGTAAAAGGCGAGCCGATATTGTTGCCCGCCGAGACGAATATGCCGCAATTATGGCGGGTCTAACTGATGTTATATCTGTCCTACCTTCTGATGCCAATTATTTGTTGCTATTGGTTCGTGATGCGGAGGCACTGTGTCGTCGCGCCCGAGAATCTGGCATCATTATACGCAACCAATCACATCAACCAGGCCTTGAAAACGCCGTTCGCATCTCGATTGGGAATGACGAAGAAATGCAGCAGCTTCTGATGGTAATGAAAGGCAAAGCTGCCCCTGCAGTTGAACCCCAGCGTGTCCAGACAATTACCCGTAAAACAAGTGAAACGGCAATCTCGGTTGACGTTAATCTTGATAAAACCAACCCTATTCAAATTAATACGGGCATTGGCTTTTACGATCACATGCTGCATCAGATTGCCAAGCATGGAGGTTTTTCACTTAAGCTTGAATGTGATGGTGATCTGCACATTGATCCGCATCATTCAGTTGAAGATTGCGCGATTGCCCTTGGGCAGGCCATTCGCGGTGCGCTTGGGGAAAAGCGGGGCATTAGCCGTTATGGTTTTTTCCTACCGATGGACGACTCATTGGTGAATGTCGCCCTTGATTTCGGGGGTCGGTTTTACCTTGATTTTAAGGCCAATTTTCCGGAAAGCCATGTTGGGGACCTGCCATGCGATATGGTACCACATGTCTTCTACTCGCTCGCCGAACATATGCAGGCCAATTTGCATATCGCCGTTACTGGTGACAATACGCATCATATGGTAGAAGCTTGTTTTAAAGGGTTTGGCCGCGCCTTGCGTCAGGCTATTAAGATTGAAGGAAGCGAAATGCCAAGCACAAAAGGCATGTTATGAGGGCTTGGTATGATTGCAATTATTGATAGTGGTGGTGCTAATATCGCTTCGGTTAAATTTGCCCTTGAAAGACTTAGTGTTGGGTCAGTATTGACCGAGGACGTCAACATCATTCGTTCGGCAGACAAGGTTATTTTGCCAGGGGTTGGCGCCGCGCCGATTGCGATGCAGCGCCTTGCCAGTACTGGCCTTATCGATTGCATCCGAACGCTAAAACAACCAGTTCTGGGGATATGTCTTGGCATGCAATTGCTATTTTCGCACTCGGATGAAGGCGACACAAAACTGCTCGGCCTTTTTGATGCCACCTGCAAGGCCTTTACCCCAACTTCAAACCGATCTGTTCCACATATGGGTTGGAACCAGTTAGTTTTCCAACAGGACCATCCGTTGCTTGCCGGTGTGGATAACGGTGCGCATGTATATTTTGTCCACAGTTATTTTGCGCCAGTGACCTCTCAAACTGTTGCTGAGTGCTCTTATGGCAACAATTTTACCGCTATTGTCGGAAAGAAGAATTTTATGGGATGCCAGTTTCATCCCGAACGGTCTGGATCTGTTGGTGCCCGAATATTGCAAAATTTTTTGGAGATGTCTTGATGATCATTTATCCAGCTATTGATTTGATGGATGGGGCTGTTGTACGGCTTCACAAAGGTGATTTTGAACGTTTAACTGCATATAGCACCAATCCGGTGTGCGTGGCTCAATCCTATGCTGACGCCGGGGCGGAATGGCTGCATTTGGTGGATCTTGATGGTGCAA